>JBDLQS010000132.1:0-3813 GCA_039800445.1 Actinomycetota bacterium | reverse complement strand
CTAGCCCAAGATAGGCGAGTTGATCAAACAAATCTTCCCGCGCTGAACTCGTGATCGCAATGTGCTCTGGATCGGCTGCTTTAGTAACCCATTGACCATCAATTAAGGCATGTATTTCGCTGGTAAGTATGTCGTAAACGCCGGTTAAGGAAAGTTCGTCATCGGAATCAATTGGAAGGTACCGAACTAGTAGATCTGGTTCTAGTACGCGACTGGCAATTGCGCATAATTCATCAAAATCAGCCCGACCGTTCACTACGTTGAAGGCCAATATATGTCGTGGCAAAGTGACATCGCGCGCGCTCGACCAGAACTCCACAATCTTGGTATCCACACCAGCAGCGCCATCAAGTGAGGCAACGAAGGCATCGCAGGATTCCAAGATGCGCGGATCGGCCTGTGACGGACGATGCACGATCGCAACTACATGGGGAAACTTCGCAAAGGTTGCAAACGGGGAGCTACCGGTCGCTGGCTTGGCTCCCATGTTGGCATAAACCTGCGCTAGGTCTGACGTTTCCGAGGTAATTACGTAGATCAGGACGTGCGGATGCCCAGAGGGTGCGCCTGGACTAGGTAACATCGACATATAACTACGAATAGTAGCGGCCATTTGGCAGTAGAGGAATTTATCGTGCTTGATAACGCGAATGCGCGTCGTTCACTAGCGCGATTCATTGATCCATTAGCTCGACTTATGTTGCGGCTGAAGGTGACGCCAGATGGAATCACTTGGTTTGGTTGTGGCGCAACTATTTTCATTTCGGCTGCATTCTTAGCCCAAGGCAATTTCCTGATTGGCGCAATATTGTTTGGTGCCTTTGGACTGATTGACCTCTTGGATGGCACTATGGCCCGCATGCTCGGCACAGCAGGGCCATGGGGAGCGTTTTTGGACTCTACGCTGGATCGGATTTCCGATGCGGCAGTGATCTGCGCCTTGATTTATTTCTATGTCAGCAACGAAGGCAATAACACCCAGTTAGCCGTCGTTGCAGGAATTGTTGCACTGGTAATGAGTTTGATGACTTCATACGCCAGAGCAAAGGCAGAATCACTTGACGCAAAGTGCACAGTTGGAATTGCTGAGCGGGCAGAGCGCAACTTATTGATATGGATCTCATTGCTGGTTTCAGCTTTAGTGACCGACGTTATGCCGTACGCGTTGGCATTGCTTGCCGCGCTTTCAACAATCACCGTAATCCAGCGCATCCTGTACGTCCGAAAGCAGTTGGTGTTACAAGCGTGAAATCGCGAGTTGTTGATTTCGGGTATTGGCTTGGTTGGAACGCGCTTTGGATAATGCCATACCGATGGGCCTATTTCATTTTCGACAAAGCGGCACAGATTGTTTGGCGCACTGAAGCTAAACCAATCAGACAACTTGAATTGAATTTGGCTCGCGTACTTGACTGCGAAGTTTCAGATCCCGGAATTCGTCAGCTTAGCTTGAAAACCATGCAGAGTTATATGCGCTACTACTGTGAAACATTTATGTTGCCCAGATGGACCGACGAGCAATTACTTGGCAAAGTTCGCACTGAAGGCTCCGAACAAGTTATGGATGCCTTAAAAACTGGTGGCGTTGTTTTAGCGCTGCCACACTTAGCAAATTGGGATTGGGCCGGAGCTTGGGCTGCGCGCAGTTTTGGTTCGTTGTGCACAGTTGCCGAACGATTAAGACCTGAAGGTGTATTCCAAAAATTCTTAAAGGCTAGGACAGATCGCGGAATTACTTTAATGCCATTGTCTGGTGAAGGTGGCACCTATGAGTATTTGCGTGATCACGTTAATCAAGGCCGAGTAGTAGCCCTGTTAGGCGATCGTGATGTGGCAAAAAGTGGAATGAGTAATGACTTCTTTGGGCACCGCACCTCATTGCCAATCGGTGCCGCATTACTAGCGATTGATACAGGCAGGCCATTGTTTACGTGTGCTCCTTGGTACGACGGGGAGAATTTAGTAATTTCCTTTGATGCCGAAGTTCGATTTGATCGCAACTCAGTTCAAGGTCTAGATCGAGTGCGTCGGGCACAAGAAGTAACCGGGCTTATTGTGTCCAATTTTGAGAAGCACATAAAGGCACATCCAGAGAATTGGCATCAGTTACAACCAGTTTGGCCAGACTTAGTGGCAACGGATGCAAAAGCATGAGAATTGGAATTGTTTGCCCTTACTCATGGGACATCCCAGGGGGAGTGAGTGCGCACGTTGCAGATTTAGCCGAAGCTTTGATTCGAATGGGTCATCACGTAAGCGTTTTAGCTCCTGCCGAGTTTGATGAATTATTGCCCGACTATGTGGTTTCAACTGGAAAACCACGTGCGGTTAAGTACAACGGCTCGGTTGCTCGATTGAGTTTCGGTCCAATTGCAGCTAGAAAAGTTTCTAAGTGGATAGAAGATGGTGAGTTCGATGTACTGCATGTACATGAACCACTAGCCCCGAGTCTTTCGGTATTAGCGTGTTGGGCTGCGAAGGGTCCAATCGTTGCCACCTGGCACTCGTCAATGGATAAGTCACGCATGATGTTAACGCTTTCAAAATTGGCACAAACTGCGATGGAGAAAGTTTCTGCGCGAATTGCGGTTAGTGAAGCTGCGCGAACAACTTTGATTAAGCATGTTGGTGGCGACGCAGTTGTCATTCCTAACGGTGTGGATATTTCAACCTTCACCAATGCAAAGCCAATGTTCGGATGGCCTGGCATAAATCAATCACTCGTGTTTTTAGGTAGAGGCGATGAGCCACGCAAAGGCTTGTCAGTTTTGGTTGAGGCGTATCCAGAAATTCGACGCCAGCATCCAAACATTCGACTGTTGATTGCCGGACCTGGAGAACCAGCTGATACTTTGAAGAAACTTTCGCGGGAGGATCGAGCGAGTGTGACAGTTCTTGGCATGGTTGCCCCGCAAGATAAGGCGAGTGTCCTGGCCTCGGGAACTATATATGTTGCGCCAAATACCGGTGGGGAATCATTCGGCATTGTGCTGCTCGAGGCTATGGCAAGTGGCACACCAGTAGTTGCTAGTGACTTAGAAGCGTTCAAGCGAGTTTTGAATAATGGTAAAGCGGGGATTACTTTTGAGAACGAGAATTCCACGGACTTGGCCCGGGTAGTTTCTGAGTTACTGTCGAATCCAGCGCAATGTGCTGAATTAAGTAAGCAAGGAAAACTGCGTGCTGCTGAATTTGACTGGTCAGTCGTTGCAGAACGCATCGTAGATGTTTACGAATCAATCAGAGTTCCAGGTGTGAAAGTGGAACCTGACTTAACTGGACAAATGATCGGTCGACTTGGTCGTGGCCGAATAACTCCAGAGATGCGGAGTGATTAATGAATAGCCAATCATTCATACTGATTGCGGTAATTGCATTTGCCGTCTGGTATTTGTCACATCAAGCTGGTCGACTAGATCGGCTACATCACCGCATTGAAGTAACCGAATTGGCACTACACGGACAACTTGTTAGGCGCGGTGGAATTGTTGCGGAGTTAGCAGCAGTGCCAGGAATTGATCCTGCGCTGTCAGTGCTTTGGGGACAAGCCGCACACGAGGCCCTAATCCTGCAAGAAGTTTCTTCGCCAGAGCGAACTCAGGTCGAAGATGAGTTAACAAGTATCTTGGTGATGACTTTGGATGAACCAGAGGAAGTCAACGAAATCCGAAGCAACCTACATGCCGCAGCTCTACTAGATGAGCTCGCGCAGGTCTGCGATCGCATCAAAATGAGCCAACAATTCCACACTGATGCGGTGCGCGATTGCCTTGAAATCCGCGAGCAATTCTTGGTTAGGTTTTTCCGATTGGC
>JBDLQS010000131.1:0-6703 GCA_039800445.1 Actinomycetota bacterium | reverse complement strand
TGGACGATCGCGAAAAGCGAATTTTACAAATGAGATTTTTTGAAAACCAAAGCCAAAGCCAAATTGCCACTGAGCTAGGAATTTCACAGATGCATGTTTCACGAATACTTAACAAAGTCCTAACTCACCTTAGAGAAGGCTTAGTTAGTTAATTGATCTTCCTGTGGCGTTCTAAGCAGTGCTACAAATCCCACTGCACCAACTGCAGCGACAACAACTCCGACAACTTTGTAGACCATTAATGTGCCACTAAAGAGCGTATATCCAGCGATCGCGATAAACATCTGTAGAAGAAAGAACGGCGTGCGTGCCCAGTTCTGGTGCTTTGAAATTCCGCGAGTACAGGCTGCAAGTGAGAGCGCAAAAACTGTGTAAATAATGAACTGCACTAATGGTGAACCGAGCGTGCTTTTGTCCAAAGTTCCCCTTATGACAATTACCAAGCCGTAAAGAAAGATAGCTCCAGATTCAATAGCGCCGATGGCTATGGTTAACTTTCTCACTTAACCACCATATCGGATTTCACAAATTTCGCAGATAGGGTTGAAGCATGCGGACCCTCTTAGTTGCAAATACCTTTGCAACTTCTACTGATGACGCAATTCAAGCCCGAGTAGTAAATGAGCTTTCAAAGCACCTAGACATCACTACTGTAAACACCTCAGCTCGAAATGATGCAATTGAAATTGCTAGGTCAGCCCAACAACAAGGTTTTGAACTTGTCATCGGATTGGGTGGGGATGGCACAGTTAACGAGATTGCAAACGGATTGTTACTGGACGGACCTAACCCAGAGGGACCACTGCTGGCTGCAATACCTGGCGGTAACGGAAATGTGTTTGCGCGAAACATGGGGCTTTCAGAAAATCCAATGGAAGCCACTGCACAAATCTTGAATGCAATCAACAATCAGAAATTCCAAGAAATTGGTGTAGGTCGAATTGCCACAAATAACATTTCTCGCTGGTTCTTATTCAATGCTGGAATTGGACTTGATGCAGCGGTACTCGCTGAAATGGAAGTACGCAGAGCAAGTGGTAAAGCTGTAAGTGATTTCGCCTATGCCACACTTGCCCTGCGGGAGTTGTTCGCCAGAACGGATCGCAAGCACGGTTCCCTTAGTTTGGTATCTGATTCCGGTGAGGTCCAAAGAAATGCACATTTTGCACTAATCGTAAATCTCGCTCCGTGGGCCTATCTGGGATCAAAGGCATTGAATCCACTTCCAGCTGCTAGCCATCACACTGCACTAGATGTGTACGCACCAACTTCACTTGCGGTTTCATCGGTTTTGCGACTAGCCAGCCGCGCAATCGCTGGAAAATCTGCAGAGAATGATCGCAATGTGATTGCACTCACAAATCAAAAACAGGTTCATATTCAGGCTGAAATCCCACTTTGGATTCAAGTCGATGGTGATGTGATAGCTCAGTCCACAGAACTTACGGCAACGCATGTCCCAATTGCCCTAAGGGTCTTAGCAAGTTAGCTAAACCAAATATCGATTCTGTGCCTTTTTAAGTCCAAAAAGCCATCAGTGGGTTTGCCCCGCGCAAAGAAATCCCATTTTTATTGGCCGAAAGCCTTGTGAAAACAGTCACGAGGTGAGAAACTGGAGTCTGCAGATTGGATCCAAGGGAAACCTGAGAGCCGAAAATCGCAAATTGACCGTTTATCCGTAACTACATCTTGGAGGCTCGCGTGGACTGGCGCCATGAGGCAGCCTGCCGTGACGAAGATCCAGAACTCTTCTTCCCCATTGGCAATACAGGCCCTGCAATTTTACAGATCGAGGAAGCGAAGGCTGTTTGCCGTCGCTGCAAGGTTATTGAACCTTGCCTGAAATGGGCACTCGAAACTGGTCAAGATTCTGGCGTTTGGGGCGGAACAAGTGAAGATGAACGTCGTGCTATCAAGCGACGTGCTCAGCGAGCTCGTGCTCGTGGCCTAGAGCCAACTCCTCACGTATTTGAAACTGACTTACCTAATCCATAGCCACTAACCGAAGTCGATTCAACATGGGCTACCGTTGAGGTATGTCAGATGTGCGTGCGGATATGGTCGCAAATGTGATGGAAATTTATGTCACTGAAGGCGCCACTTTAAACGTGGGCGACACAATTGTTTTGCTGGAATCTATGAAAATGGAAATTCCGGTAATCGCTGAAGAATCCGGAACTATTTCGAGAGTTGCAGTAAGCGTTGGAGATGTAGTCCAAGAAGGCGACTTAATCGTCTCAATTTCCTGATCCAGGGCCAAAGTTTTCGGGCATAAAAAAAGCCTGGCGAACCAGACTTTTTTTGACAAATAGGCTTAAGCGTTTGGACGACGGCCGTGGTTTGCCTTGTTCTTCTTACGATCACGCTTTTTGCGGCCGCGCTTGCTCATGGGGTGCTCCTTGCGATTTAGCTTAGGTATACAGAATACGGGGTAACCGTTACTGGAGGAAATCTGCTCCCAAATCAGGTCGAATCCAAGCAGTAGGGGTTAAAACAGGGTCTGATTTGTCATCAATTCAGCGTAATTGTTTTTGACATTTCCAACTGTCGGCGAAACTTCCCAAGCTTGAATTTCAACGTTAGGTGCGGACCCTAAAACTTCTTGCAGTGGACTGGTTTGTGAATTCAACCAGGTATCTTGCAGTTCTGGAGGCAATAGCACTGGCATCCGATCATGGATGTAAGAAAAATCCGATCGGGCTTCTTGAGTCAAAATTGCTGCGGTCCAAAGCATCTGACCATCCGGCTGTTTCCAGGATTCGTAGATTCCTGCCAAACCCAAAACGGTTTCATTTGCGGCCGAAAAATAATATGGTGTCTTCTTGCCAGGACTTCCC
The DNA here is from genome assembly GCA_039800445.1 of Actinomycetota bacterium. Lineage (GTDB taxonomy): Bacteria > Actinomycetota > Actinomycetes > S36-B12 > UBA5976 > UBA5976. The sequence continues at coordinate 3,866 of JBDLQS010000131.1, read as the reverse complement.
TGCCATTCGTACCAGCCATCAGCTGGAACGATACATCTGCGCTTTACTAATGCGGATCTAAATGAAGGTTTCTCAGCTGCGGTTTCACTCCGAGCATTAATCATTCGGGAGCCTATTGCCGGATCTTTTGCCCAACCCGGAACCAAACCCCAAGTAAACGCAGCCAGGAGTCTTTCCTCGCTTTGCGAAACTATGGCTGGGATTTGGTGAGTTGGTGCAACGTTGAAATTTGGAGGGAATGGTTCAGATTCAATTTGATCAATTTGGTTTACAGGTGAAGTTAAATCAGCAATACGCCCTTCAAGGACTGCAATTGAGCTGACCTTAAACTGGCTGGCAATTACCTTTGGGTCGGTCTTTAGCGTGAATCTTCCGCACATATTCCCTAGTCTGCCAGCCGTTAGGCTTAGAGATGTGCCTGATCTGTGGAATGCTCCGAACCGGACCGATCCGTTAGCTGCGCATGTTCGAATCCCTGGCTCAAAATCCTTAACCAATCGATGGCTAGTCTTGGCTGCCCTTTCCGATGGTGAGTGCCGAATTAATCACCCACTTCAAGCGCGCGACACCCTTCTAATGGCGCAGGCTCTTTCCGCACTTGGTAGTTCAGTTGAGATTCAAGATGATGCTTTCGTAGTTACTCCGGGCCGAACTTCCAAAGCAACACAAGTCGATTGCGGGCTAGCAGGAACCGTCATGAGGTTTGTGCCACCAGTGGCTGCACTTAGTTCAAGCACCGTTCGCTTTGATGGCGATCCGCACGCTCGGGTTCGACCGATGAAGCAAATTATCGCTGCCCTTCGTGACCTAGATGTGGAAGTAACAGATGATGGCCGTGGCACTTTGCCATTTACCGTTGTAGGCAAAGGTTTTGTACCTGGTGGCACCGTAACCATCGATGCATCTGCCTCATCACAGTTTGTTAGCGCCTTGCTTTTAGCTGGCTGCAGGTATGAATCAGGTGTTTCAGTAATTCACTCAGGGTCAGCATTGCCGTCAATGCCACATATAGATATGTCCGTTGAAGTTTTGCGAGAACTTGGAATTCGAGTCGATGTAGACATCAAGGATTCGACAAATGCCATCTGGACCGTTCATCCAGGAATTCCACGTTCATTTAATGTAACTGTGGAGCCAGACTTATCTAATGCCGCACCATTTCTTGCAGCTGCACTTGTTTGTGGTGGATCAGTCGCGATTCCAGATTGGCCCACACAAACAACGCAGGCCGGTAACGCGCTTGTAGATCTGCTACCAAAACTGGGCGCAATTGTTTCTCGGGATGGAAGTGATTTAGTAGTTACAGGTGGATCGGAAATCAACGGAATTGATGTTGACTTACATGATGTTGGCGAACTGACTCCAGTAATTACTGCGTTATGTGCACTTGCAACTGGGCCATCTACTTTGCGAGGAATTGCGCATTTACGTGGCCATGAAACCGATCGCCTGGCTGCGCTTGTAACTGAGATCAACAAACTTGGTGGCAAGTCAACTGAAACCCCAGATGGCATCCACATCGAACCCGCAAAACTTCATGGCGGTCAGTTCGCCACTTACTCTGACCATCGCATGGCAATGGCTGGAGCGGTGCTTGGATTAGCTGTGTCAGATTTGGTGATTGAAGATATCGCAACAACAAGCAAGACGTTGCCAGACTTTGCAAGCATGTGGCAAGAGATGGTTAACGCGTGAGTCAATTCGACGAAGATTCCATCTCAGGTAGACCTACCCGAGGTAACTCAAGGCGTCGCACCAAAGATCGACCAGATTTTTCAAATGCTGAAGTCGGTCAAGTAATTGGAGTAGACCGGGGGCGAATAACTTGCCTAGTTCCAGCTGGTGAACTTTTTGAAAATCAGGTTCAAGTTACAACCGTTAAGGCCCGCGAGCTCGGGCGTAAGGGCGTAGTTATCGGCGACCGAGTTCGCCTTGTTGGTGATCTTTCTGGTGCCATTGATACTTTGGCGCGCTTAGTTGAAATCATTGACAGAGAAACAGTTTTAACTCGAACTGCTGACGACAGCGATCCAATCGAGCGGGTAATTGTTGCCAACGCTGATCAAATGGCAATTGTTACTGCCGCGGCAAATCCTGAGCCTCGAATTGGCCTGATTGATCGTGCTCTAGTCGCTGCATTCGAAGCTGGACTTGAACCACTTTTAATCATCACCAAAGTTGACTTGGGATCCCCACAAGCGATTCTCGACAACTACTCCGGAATGGAATTGCGACACATTGAAGTAAATCAACAGACTGGCGCTGGAATTTCTGAAGTTAGAGCTGCACTATCTGGAAGAACGACTGTGTTTCTCGGCCACTCCGGTGTTGGCAAATCCACATTAGTGAACTCCCTGGTACCTGATGCGCTGCGAACAACTGGTGAAGTAAACGATGTAACCGGGCGCGGTAAGCACACATCAACTTCAGCTCGAGCCATTCCCCTGCCAAATGATTCAGGTTGGGTCATCGATACCCCGGGACTTCGCTCGTTTGGCTTGGCACATGTAAAGCCCGAAGACATTATTGAGTCATTCCCAGAATTGGTTGATGGTGCAAACGAATGCCCAAGAGCTTGCACACACGTTAACTCTGTTGGTCAATCCCCACCAGATTGTGCACTAGATGAGTGGGTTAGCCAAAATCATGCTGGCAGTGCTGGTGAAGGTCGCCTGACTTCGCTTCGAAGATTGCTGTTCGCACTTCAAACACCTTCGAGTTAGGGCGCCAAATTTCTGTCCTCAAGAATTTGCCAGTAGCGTAAAGTCATGAACTCAGATCTGGAATTGGCATTGCAAATGGCGGACGTGGCAGATGAACTGTCTATGTCTCGATACCGAGCCCTTGATCTAAGTATTGAAACCAAGCCCGACTTCACTCCAGTCACTGAAGCAGATCGCGCAGTTGAAACCGCCATTCGTGAGTTACTTGCCAGCAAGCGTCCAGCTGACGGCGTAATCGGTGAAGAGTTTCCAAATACTAATGAAGCCGCATCTCGAACCTGGATTATTGACCCGATCGATGCAACTAAGAATTATGTGCGCGGTGTTCCAGTATGGGGAACCCTTATCGCACTTGCAATCGATGGTGAGCCAGTTGTTGGCGTGGTATCTGCGCCCGCCATGGGAAGGCGTTGGTGGGCTAGTCCTGAAGATGGGGCATTTACTAAAGATGTTGATGGTTCTGTACGGAAGATTTCACCGTCAAAAGTGCAATCGCTAAGCGATGCATCATTTTCTTATTCAGATCCAATCGGCTGGGATTTACTCGGCAAAGACTCACTTGCAAAGATTACGAATGCAGTTTGGCGCACCAGAGGCTATGGTGACTTTTGGTCGCACCTTCTCGTTGCCGAAGGTGCAGTCGACATCGCAATCGAACCAGAATTACAAAACTATGACATGGCAGCGTTCATAGCGATTGCTAATGCAGCTGGCTGTAGGGTCACAGGAATAAAAAGTCAAAGCCCAATGCAGGCTGGTCATGCAATTACCACTAATGCCTTGCTGCATGATCAAGTTTTAAAGTTACTTAACTAAGCGCGAGATTCGTACTGGCATCCCAGCCACTGGTCGCAAAGTTACCGAAGCGTCAATCGGCACTTGCGAATTGTGCACTGCTTCGATATTCCAAGTTCTTGAGATGTGAGCAAGAATTTGTGATCCTTCGAGCCTTGCCATCTCCTTGCCAATACATAAGCGAGCGCCAGCCCCAAACGGAATATAGCCAAGTTGCGGAGTACCAGGTTTAAAGCGGTCTGGCATAAAGGTAGTTGGATTTTCCCAAGCTTTTGGATTCCTATGCACTAACCACGGACTAACAATCACAAGAGAATTTGCTGGAATCAGTACGTCATCAACTGTTAA
>JBDLQS010000130.1:0-4208 GCA_039800445.1 Actinomycetota bacterium | reverse complement strand
AAGCTTTTGCAATTCCATCTGCATATGACAGTGCAGTGGAAGCGTGACTGTTTTCTATTACGTCGTGAATGCTTTCTGCCCGGCTTGGGTAACCCGATAGCCCACCTTCTTGGCGCAAAGTCTCAAAATCATTTGCTCGACCAGTAACCATCTTGTGTACATATGACTGGTGGCCGGTATCCCAAAGAATTGGATCTTTAGGAGAATCAAAAACTCTGTGCAGCGCCAAAGTTAGTTCTACTACCCCAAGATTTGGGCCCAGGTGTCCGCCAGTCTTGGTTACGTATTCAACAAGTGCGATTCGAATCTCAGCGGCCAAGGCCTCAAGATTTTCAGCAGACAAGACGCGCAAGTCGCTAGGGGAATTAATGCCTGGCAAAAAAGCCACAGTCTTGCCCCTAACCAACTAGTAAGTCCCACAAGTCTAATGAGATCTAGCGATTTGTGCCTGATGCCAAAGACGAAAAACCCGATTGATTCTAGGATTTAATCGCGTTTAAGGCTTCAATTACCGCGGTGGCAGAACTTAGTTCTAAGGCCAATCGCGCACCTTCATGCTCCAAGGTAGTTAGCAATTCACTTAATGCCTCAGGCGCCAACTGCGCTGTGGTTCGGGCGCTGCGATAGGCATCCCTAATTGCTTCAACTTGATGTTCGAGTTGAAAGGTTGCAACGTAGCCAAGCGCAGCCGGATGAGTGCGAAAAATTTCATATGTTCGAAACTCTGATGGACACCGGTCAAGTAGCCAAGCACTCGCCTTTTGCTCCCAGCCAGGTGCCCCAACTGGAATTAGATCAGCAGGCCAACTACTCATGCTTTAGCAAGTGAGCGAAGTACATATTGCAAGATGCCACCGTGACGGAAGTAGTCAGCTTCACCAGGAGTATCAATACGTACCACAGCCTGGAAAGATTTAACGGTTCCATCTGCAGAAGTTGCATTCACTAAAACTGTGCTTGGAGTTTTTCCAGCATTTAGCTCGACGATTCCAGTTACATCAAAAGTTTCAGTTCCAGTTAATCCCAAAGAGTCCGCAGTCTGACCTGCTGGATACTGCAACGGCAGCACACCCATACCAATCAAGTTTGAACGGTGAATTCTTTCGTAAGACTCAGCGATTACTACTCGCACACCTAGCAATGCAGTTCCCTTAGCTGCCCAATCTCGAGATGATCCTGAACCATATTCTTTGCCAGCCAAGATAATCATCGGAATGTTTTTGCTCGCAGCATTTACTGATGCTTCATAGATCGAAGTTTGAGGTGCACCTTTAACAGTGAAGTCTCTGGTAAAGCCACCTTCAACATCTTCAAGTAGTTGATTGCGCAAGCGGATATTTGCAAATGTGCCACGAATCATTACTTCGTGATTACCACGCCTGGAACCATAGGAATTGAAGTCAGCTTTTGCAACGCCATTTTCCTTCAAGTACTTGCCAGCCGGACTATCTTCTCGAATTGAACCCGCAGGTGAGATGTGATCAGTAGTTACCGAGTCACCGAGCTTGGCAAGCACTCGTGCGCCTGTTACATCTGTAACCGGCACTGGCTCAACTGGCATGTTCTCAAAATATGGTGGCCGGCGAACGTAAGTGCTCTTTTCATCCCAATCAAAAGTCGCGCCAGTGGGTGTGTCTAGATTTTGCCAACGGACATCGCCAGCAAACACATCCTTGTAGCGTGAAGTGAACATGTCCGCGTCAATTGATGAGTCAATTACGGCTGCAACTTCTTGCGCACTTGGCCAAATGTCCTTCAGGTAAACCGGATTGCCTTCTTTATCGTTACCCAACGAATCGTTCTGTAAATCAATTGCCATAGTTCCAGCGATTGCATACGCAACAACCAAAGGTGGTGATGCCAAGTAATTCATCTTTACATCAGGGTTAATGCGACCTTCAAAGTTACGGTTACCGGAAAGCACAGCAACTGCAGCTAAGTCATTGTCTTGAATAGCTGAGCTAATCTCTGGTGCGACTGGTCCTGAATTACCAATACATGTGGTGCAGCCATAGCCCACAAGATTGAAGCCAAGTGCATCTAGATATTTAGTAAGCCCTGATTTGTTGTAGTAATCCGTAACAACTTGGGAGCCAGGTGCCAATGTGGTTTTGACCCAAGGCTTACGAGTTAAACCTTTTTCAACCGCCTTTTTAGCAAGCAGTCCAGCAGCCATCATGACGGATGGATTTGATGTGTTGGTGCAAGAAGTAATTGCCGCAATTACAACTGAACCGTGTGCAACATCAAAATTCTCACCGTTAAGTGAAACCTTTCCAGTCTTGTCACGATCCTGGGTGTAAGTCTGTACAGCTGTTTCAAACGCAGTTTCAGCATTCGAAAGCTCAACGCGATCTTGTGGTCGCTTTGGTCCGGCAATCGATGGTGTGACTGAAACCAAATCAAGTTCGATGTATTCGGAATACACCGGTTCGATTGCTGGGTTGTGCCATAGTCCTTGCTCTTGGGCGTATGCCTTAACAAGTGCAAGTTGCGATTCTGGTCGACCAGTAAGTCGCATGTAGTTCAAAGTCTCTTCATCAATTGGGAATATCGCAGCTGTTGATCCGTATTCCGGACTCATGTTTCCGATGGTTGCGCGATTTGCAAGTGAGACTGCAGTTACGCCTTCACCATAGAACTCAACAAACTTGCCAACGACACCGTGCTTGCGAAGCATTTCAGTGATGGTCAGAACTAAATCGGTTGCAGTTGTGCCTGGTTGCATTTGTCCGAACAACTTGAAACCAACAACACGTGGAATCAACATTGAGACTGGTTGGCCCAACATTGCGGCTTCAGCTTCGATGCCACCTACGCCCCAACCCAATACGCCAAGTCCGTTGACCATTGTCGTGTGGGAGTCAGTACCAACACAGCTATCTGGATAAGCCATGCCATTGCGAACCATAACCACGCGAGCAAGTGCTTCGATGTTGACCTGGTGCACAATGCCAGTACCTGGTGGAACAACTTTGAAGTCATCAAATGCATCTTGACCCCAACGCAAGAACTTGTAGCGTTCACCGTTGCGTTCATATTCAAGTTCCACATTCTTGTCAGCAGCTGCATTGTCCCCAAAGAAATCTGCAATTACTGAGTGGTCGATTACAAGTTCAGCAGGTGCGAGTGGGTTGATGCGATTTGGGTCGCCACCAAGTTCAGTAAAGGCTTCCCGCATAGTTGCTAAATCAACAACGCACGGCACGCCAGTGAAGTCCTGCATAATTACGCGAGCAGGTGTGAACTGAATTTCATCGGTTGGTTCGGCTTGCGCATCCCAATTAGCCAGAGTTTGAATCTGGGCTGCTGTTACGTTGGCGCCATCTTCGGTGCGCAATAAGTTCTCAAGCAAAACTTTGTGAGTAAAAGGCAGACGTTCACTGCCCGGCAAAGCGTCCAGTCGAAAAATCGTGAAGGTTTCCCCGTTCACAACTAGTTCAGATTGGGCTTGGAATGAATTGAGGCTACTCACGAAGCTCCTAAAGTATCTTGACGTCAAGATAGATTCTACGCCAATTTCCTTGGGAATTGTTCAGCTGGTGGTTAAAACCGCTCGAAAAGTGCGATGCATTCAACGTGGCCAGTCATTGGGAAGGCATCTAGCCCAACTAATTGAGTCATTGACCAGCCAGCATCCGCCAAATATTTTGCATCTCGACCAAGTGCACTTGGCTCACATGCCACATAAACAATCGCCCGTTTAGTAATCCGATTCAGTTCGGTAACCACTTCTAGGCCGGCACCGGCACGCGGTGGATCCAGGATCACCACTTCAAAGTCTTCATCTATTTGAGTTATCCACTTGGAAACATCAGCTGTAATCAAGTCCATTTGCGGTAGATCGCTACAAGAACGTCGCGCGTCTCGCATTGAATCGATAACTGACTCAACAGCAACTACCTCGCCTTTTTCTGTTACATCAGCAGCAATGCTGGCAGCAAACAAGCCAGCACCAGCATAAAGATCAAGGGCCTTATCCCCTGGCTTCAAGTTTGCAAACCTGCGAACGGTATCAACGAAAACTTTTGGCGCTTCTTTATGTACTTGCCAAAATGATCCGGCATGAATTCTCCAACTGCGATCGCCAACAGTTTCATCTAGCCAAGGTCCACCGCGTTGATCAACAACCACATGCTGGCCAGTTGAACTTAGTGCCGTGCTGATGTCTCCACGACCAATGTGAACTTTCTCTTGCGCAAGTTGTA
>JBDLQS010000129.1:0-2522 GCA_039800445.1 Actinomycetota bacterium | reverse complement strand
CGCGTAATTACCTGCGGTAGGTACTGGGAATTACACGCGTAATTAGCTAGCTAAGTGCGTGGGCAATAGCCCGGCAAGCATGAAACGCATCGAGGTGCATTTCTTCCGAATCTGGATTTGGCCAAGATGATTGTTTGGCAACCACAACTCCGCGTGGTCGATCAACGTAAAGCATTTGTCCATGAATACCGATACCCATGATCACATCTGGATCAACACCTGGTTTGTAACAGAAGGATCGGTAGCGACCGCCGACAAAGAAATCTTTAAAGTCGCCAGTTGCCCATTGCTCGTCACTGCCACCCTGGAAAGCGTCTTCTAAGAAGTCGGGATCGACAGTGTCCATGCCACCATCGCGCATCATCATGCCAAAGCGAACTAAGTCACGGGGGACAACCGAAAGACCGCCGGCAGCGCGAGGTGAACCTTGGCGATCAACTGTGATGTGAGCTGGCGCTTCAGATCCGATCTTGCTCCAGATGTATTTTGAAAGCGCTTCGGCATAAGGCATTCCGCTGGCTGATTCAATAACCCAACCAACTAAGTCAGTTGTAGGTGACATGTAACGGAACTTCTGACCATGCTCACCTTCTTTCTTTCGAGCTGCTATGAAGTCATGCAAGTTTGGCGAGCCAAGTGGTGCTGGGTACCAGCCAACAGAATGGCGATAAGCGATGATGTCAGGACCAGGTGTGTAATCTTCCTCGAATTGGTAACTGGCAGCCATATCTAGCAAGTTACGGACAGTTGCATCACCAAAGCCGCTATCGGCAATCTCGGGAACATACTTTGTAACTAAAGCGTCAACATCGATTAAGCCTTCTTGCACCAAGGCACCCACAAGCATTCCTGTGAATGACTTAGTCACACTGAAAATCAAATGTGGCTCGGTGTCACTAACACCTGGGGCTAGCCATTCAAAAACTAAGTCCTCACCCTTAACTGCAGTTAATGAATCAGTACTTGAACTTGGTAGGTACTCAGAAATTGATTTAACACCTGTATGTGTTTCGACAGAAACCTGGCCCAGTTCGCTTTGGATTTTCTGATTCAAAACCCGAGGGGTCTTAGCACAATCAACCTGCGCAGTTGGAATCAATTCCCGAACATGGCGAAATGACCAAAAAGTATTGCCTGGCAACATCCAGTTATCGAGAGTAGGTCGAGTCATGTATTTAGTATTGCGCTTCACGATCTAAATCGCGGAGATCTGGCAACAACATTATGAATAGCTGGAAGACAATCAGGATTGAAACTGCTGCAATGTAGACCGGACGCACACCAAATGCATCAACACTCACACCAGTTACAAACATTCCGATCGGTCCGCTGGCATAGAACAGGGAAGTTTGCACGCCAAATACTCGGCCTTGAATGTGCGTCGCAACTCGTTGTTGAACCACGGAATTCATGAGCGGATTCATTGGACCCCAACCAAGCCCAAGTAAGAATCCAGCGAGTACGAACAATCCAATTGGCGGAAAGAAAGTCATCGGAATCATGGCAACCGAAGTTGCAGCTAGCGCTCCGATGACGATAGTTCGTTTCTTAAAATGCTTCACTAACTTTGGATAAGCGAGGGTCGTTGCGATGCCTCCGGCTGCCATTGATGACAACACGTAACCATAGCCTCGCGGATCATCAATATCTGAAAAGTACTTGGGTAAAACAACTGACTCGGTAGGCAGGTAAACCATGGCCAAGAAAACAATTGACAGAGTTAAGTAGTACATTGCCTTATCAGATTTCAAAACCTGTAAGCCACGTAACGTACTCGTCCAAAACTTTTCTTGGTCGCCAATCTCCTCGCGATGTTCCAGGCCAAGATCACCTACATGCAACATTGAGATCAAAATTATGGCCAGAATAAATGCAACAAAAACAATCCACATTGAGTTCGCGGCACCAACAAGTGAGATAGCTATCGCACCTATTGCAGGTCCCAACACCCAGCCACCAGAAAACACTGCTTCATGCCAAGAGTTAAGTTTGTCCATAGAGGTATTGCTTGCCTTGGCGACATCAGGTATTAAAGATTTACGCGCGGTGTAACCGGCAGGATCAAACGCAGCGCCCAAAACAGCAAATGCTGCAATCGATGCAAACGTTAATCCAAAGAGTGAGTCCCAAATCGGAAACAGCATTACGGATAGTGCAGACATTAAGTCTGAACCAATCGATACGCGCTTTCGTCCGTAGTGGTCGATTAACGCACCTACAAATGGCGAAATAAAGATTCCTGGAATTGCAGATGCCGCCACCACGATGCCAGCTTGAGTAGCTGAGCCGGTGCGCTCAAAGATCAGCCAAGGGATAGTGATAATTGCAATCGCGTTACTGAGCCCGGAAAGGGCATTAGCCCCTTCGAGCAGGTAAAGGGGGCGCCGGCTGACTTTCATGCGGCTTTACCACATCCCTTTTTAGTCGCCGCCAGGCATATTTGGTCAAAATGCCTTATTTTGGCGGATTTCTTACTCCCGAGCCTACCCCAGAGGTTCAACCTCGTTTTGACCCACGCCCAG
>JBDLQS010000128.1:0-2738 GCA_039800445.1 Actinomycetota bacterium | reverse complement strand
TGCACATGCTGCATGTGATGCAATCTTGTCCGCGGCTGGCATGGGTGATTTAGGTTCAGTGTTTGGAACTTCCGATCCAAAATGGTCTGGCGCATCTGGCTCAGATCTGTTAAAAGAAGTTGCATCCCAGGTGGCCAGTGCTGGCTGGAAAATCGTGAACGTCAGCGTTCAAGTAATTGCCAATTCACCAAAGATTGGTTCCCGCCGTGAAGAGGCACAGAACGCTATGTCCAAGGCATTAGGTGGTGCGCCGGTTTCAGTCGCTGGAACTACAACAGATGGTCTTGGCCTAACCGGTCGTGGCGAAGGTGTCGCAGCCATCGCTTCCGCATTATTAGAAGCCCCGCAAGATCGGTAACCTTGAACAGTGCGCCTTTATGACACTGCAACTCGAGCAGTCCGAGAATTTACTCCGTTGGTTGACGGCAAAGTTTCAATGTATGTCTGTGGCGCAACCGTGCAATCTGCCCCACACGTTGGACACATCCGTTCTGGCGTAGCTTTCGACGTTCTGGCGCGTTGGTTAAGAACTTCTGGTTATGAAGTAACACTAGTTCGCAACGTAACTGACATTGATGACAAGATCCTGGCGAAAGAATCTGTCGAGAATCGACCATGGTGGGCAGTTGCTGCACACTACGAGCGTGAATTCCAAAAGGCTTACGAAATCCTTGGTTGCACTCCACCAACTGTTGAACCACGCGCAACCGGGCACATCACCCAAATGATCGAGTTAATGCAAACTTTGATTGAGCGTGGACATGCTTACGCTGCCGATGGCGATGTTTACTTTGATGTTCGCTCATTCGCAGACTATGGAAAACTTTCGGGTCAAAAAATTGATGACTTACTTCCTGCTGGTGATTCTGAAGGTGAGTCGCGCAAGAAGGATTCACGTGACTTCGCACTTTGGAAATCGGTAAAGCCGGGCGAGCCTTCATGGCCAACCCCTTGGGGCAATGGTCGACCTGGTTGGCATATTGAATGTTCTGCGATGGCACAGGCTTACTTAGGTGATGCATTTGATATTCATGGTGGTGGATTGGATTTAGTTTTCCCACATCATGAAAATGAAGTGGCGCAATCCAAAGCAGCCGGACAAGACTTTGCAAACTTTTGGTTACACAATGCTTGGGTAACAACTGCTGGCGAAAAAATGTCGAAGTCACTTGGTAACTCATTGGTGGTTACTGAAGTCGCAAAGCGAGTACGTCCAATTGAACTTCGTTGGTATTTAGCGAGTGCGCATTACCGTAGCAACTTGGAATTTTCCGATAGCGCATTACAAGAATCTGCGGTTGCGTACCAACGCATCGAAAACTTTGTGGAACGAGCAGCGGCGATTGTTGGCAATGTTGAGTTAAGTGCCTCAGCAATCAACTCAGATTTTGCAACCGCAATGAATGAAGACTTAAACGTTCCGGCAGCACTTGCTGTACTGCATGAAGTTGTTGGTGAAGGTAATACTTTGCTTGCTAAAAAAGCGGACGCTGCATCACTAATTGGTTGCCTGACCTCAGTTCGCCAAATGCTTGATGTTTTGGGTGTTGATCCACTTTCACCAACTTGGGCTGACGACAGCAAGAACGCACAACAACTTGAATCAGCACTTGATTACTTTGTGCAACAATCAATAGCAGTTCGTAACGCAGCTAAGGAAAACAAAAACTTTGAAGCTGCAGATGCCATTCGCGATTCATTGCGGAATGCCGGCATCACCTTAGAAGACACATCCGATGGTGTGCGCTGGAATCTGGAGAAGTAATGGCTGGCAATTCCAAGCGCAAAGGCGCGATTCGCACCTCCAAAAAAGGTGCAGCTGTTGGCTCAGGTGGTCGCGGTAAGCAAAAACTTGAAGGCCGTGGTCCAACGCCAAAGGCAACTGAGCGCGATAAGCACCCAGCAGCTAAGCGCGCCCGCGCCGCTGAAAGAGCTGCCGAAAAACGAGGCTCGACTCGAGTAAGTCGCCCGCGTGATCGCGATGGCATCGAATGGGTAGCCGGACGTAACTCAGTTCTTGAAGCACTGCGTGCCAACATTCCTGCGAATGCGCTTTATATGCAGCAGTTCATGGACGCTGATGATCGCGTTAAAGAAATCTTGCAGCTGGCCAATGATCGCGGACTTCCATTCTTGGAAGCCCCACGAACTGAGCTAGATCGAAATACCGATGGCGCTGTTCACCAAGGTGTCGCACTTCGAATCCCGCCATATTCATACCTTGATCCAATCGACTTACTAGATCAATCTTTTGATCATGAAGAAGCCCCATTTGTTGTCGCCCTGGATGGCGTTACTGATCCACGCAACCTTGGTGCTGTGATTCGTTCATCGGCAGCTTTTGGTGTCGATGGCGTATTGGTTCCAGAGCGCCGAGCTGCGGGCATGACTGCATCAGCTTGGAAAACTTCAGCCGGCGCAGCCACTCGAGTTCCAGTTTCGCGCGCGGTCAACCTAACCAGATCTCTTGTTGAATTCAAGCGTGCCGGTTGTACCATCATCGGCCTTGATGCTGACGGTGACACATTTGTCCAAGATGTTAGGCAAGAAATCGCAGCTGGCCCAATCGTTTTGGTTGTTGGTGGCGAAGCAACGGGTATGTCTCGATTAGTACGCGATACCTGCGACATGATCGTATCGATCCCGATGTATGACGAGACGGAATCTTTGAACGCAGGTGTTGCGGCCGGAATCGCACTTTATGAATTGGCAAAAATTCGCCATCCGTAACCATGGCA
>JBDLQS010000127.1:0-6912 GCA_039800445.1 Actinomycetota bacterium | reverse complement strand
AAGAGCGCAACGACTGATTTCATGTGGGCCGCAGCCTCAAACTCAGCTACTGTGCGAGGACCATACAAGGACCTTTTGTTCAATGGAAAGATTGACCGATCCAATGTTTGGAATCGAGCGCTGAGTTTGGCTGAAATAAAGTCACAATGCTGTGCTGATCCAATCTCAGATGGGTTAATCGCAGCTTGGGACACAACAGAAGGCTATGGTGAAAACGGAATTGGTGACACTGTCGTTGATGTTTCTTCAAACCAACTTCACGGAGAAGGTGTTCAGCGTCCAATTCGAGCTATGACCGGATACAACTGGTCTGGCAAACATGATGACTGGCGTGTTGCACCTAAGGAATATGGTGGCATTGCATTCCATGATGATTCAGTAATTGATTGCGAATGGGACGAGACATTTCGTTGGACCGTGCCAGCAGGTCTAAAGAGTGCCGCGTATGCCGCTCGGATTCGAATTGGTGACGTTGAAGATCACATTCCATTCTTTGTTCGTGCCGCAAAGCCAAAGGCAAGAATTTTGTACTTGTATCCAACAAGCTCTTATCTTGCATATGCAAATGAAATGATTGTGCACCACGTTCCAGTTGCTCAGGCAATTGGATCTCATCCGGCAGTGCTGACTAAAACTGAAGCCGACTATTTTCAGGATCCAAAGTATGGGCGTTCGACATATGATCACTACGCCGATGGTGAAGGCGTGTGTTACACATCATGGCTACGACCAATTCTGAACATGCGGCCACGCTGGCGTTCATCTGCTATTGGAACTACCTGGCAATTTCCTCGAGATTTGTCGGCCACGGCCTGGATGGAGCATGAAGGTTATGACTTTGAGATCGCCACAGACCATGACTTAATGCGCGAAGGTCTTGATTGGCTAAAGAACTATTCCGTAATCATCACTGGATCACATCCGGAGTATTGGAGTGAACACGGATTAAACGTGCTCGAAGAATACATTTCTACCGGCGGACGCCTTATGTATATGGGTGGCAATGGCTTCTACTGGGTCATCTCTTATCGTGATGGCGAACCAGAAGTCATGGAAGTGCGAAAAGGTGAAGCAGGAATGCGCGCCTGGCAAGCTGAACCTGGTGAGTACTACCACGCAACTTCGGCTGAACGCGGTGGTATTTGGCGAAATCGTGGTCGCGCCCCACAGAAGTTAACCGGCGTCGGGTTTACAACGCAAGGATTTGATGCCTGCCATCCTTACTACCGGATGCCAGATAGCTATCACAAATCAGTATCTTGGATTTTCGATGGAGTTGAAGGTGAAAAATTCGGTGATCACGGTCTAGCTCTTGGTGGCGCAGCTGGCCTAGAGACTGAACGTTATGACTTGCTATTGGGAACTCCGCCGCACACTAAGTTGCTGGGCTCCTCAACTAACTGGTCTGATAACTATCCAGGTGTGCACGAAGACATCATGTTCCATCATCCGGGATTGCTTGGTACTCAAAACCCTGCAGTAAGAGCAGATATGACTTACTTCACTGCAGGAAACAACGGTGCTGTTTTTTCAACTGGCTCAATTGCTTGGACTAGTGCATTACCGAGCTTTGGATATCAAAATGATGTCGCCCGAATCACCAAGAATATTCTTGATGCATTTTCCAAGCCTGGTGAACTTCCAGGTGGAGCCTGGACTGAAGACGAAAAGTCGTGGCGTTAGGCTCGCAATATATTTAAGGAGTAGCAATGACAACTGGTTATGTATGGGAAGAGCTTTACGGCTGGCACGATACGGGTACGGCGGCTGGGTTACTAACTCCTGGCCTTGACGTCCAGCCTTACCAACACTTCGAGAGTGCTGAAACAAAGGTTCGCTTGGCATCCTTACTTGAGGTTTCTGGTCTAACCAAGAGTCTGAATCGGATTTCAGCCGTTCCGGCGACCGAAGAACAAGTCTTGCGAGTTCATACCAAGGATTATTTAGAACGCATTAAAGCCGAAAGCGCTCAGCCTAAAGGCGGAGACTGTGGCGATGGCACCTCACCATTTGGACATGGATCTTATGAAATTGCATTGCTTGCCGCAGGTGGCGCGATTGAAGCAACTCGCGCAGTAGTAAACGGCACGGTTCGTAATGCTTACGCTCTTATCCGTCCGCCAGGTCATCACTCCCGACCAACTACTGGAATGGGATTTTGCATTTTTGCAAATGCTGCAATTGCAGTTAAGTTTGCGCAAGCCGAACTTGGCGTCAAGCGCGTTGCAACTGTTGACTGGGATGTTCACCACGGCAATGGCACTCAAGAGATTTTCTACAGCGATCCAAATGTGCTAACTATTTCATTGCACCAAGATGGCCTGTTCCCAGCTAACAGTGGAAACATCGCAGATAGTGGTGAAGGCGACGGTGATGGCTTTTCAATCAATGTGCCACTTCAACCAGGTTCTGGAAACGGAGCTTATCTCGAGGCAATTCAGCGAGTTGTAGTACCAGCGTTACGCAAATTTAAGCCGGAGTTAATTGTCGTTCCTTCCGGCTTTGACGCTAGCGCCGCTGATCCATTAGGCCGCATGCAAGTAACTCCAACCGGTTACCGAGCTATGACGCAAGAGTTAATGGCAATCGCAGATGAAGTTTGTGATGGAAAAATCATCATGACTCACGAAGGTGGCTATTCACCGTTTTACGTTCCGTACTGTGGCTTAGCGGTACTCGAGACACTCTCTGGCGTAAAGACGGGGATCGAAGACTCAATTACTCCGACCTGGGATGCTTTGCCTGGCCAAGAATGCCAGCCGGAACAGTCCGCCCGAATCGGCCAAGTAGTTAGCGCCTTTAATCTCTAAATCCTTAAAGTCGCTAAATCCTTAAAGCGATGCGATATATCCCTTACTTATAGGGATTTCTTCAAAGACTGGAAACTTGTCTGCCGCTAGCCTTATGCTGTTCGAACAAATGTTCGAAAGGCTTGATATGTCCCGCAACTATGGCGCCAGCTCTAAATCCCTGGCTCACGTGAACACCGATGCCAATGGTGCGCCGAATTGGTTTAGTTGGCGTGGCCGCAGGTATGTCGTGCTGACAATTTTGTTCAGCTGGCTTGAAGCCGCTCCTTGGTGGCGCACCCGTCAAACCCGAGAGTGGCAAGTCTGGCGCATTGAGGCAGCCGATCAGGCTACCCAAAACAACTCAGGCGCCTGTGACATGGGCACGCCTAACTCAGGCGCCTGTGACACTGACACGCCTAACTCCGGCGTGTATGACATAGCAAATAGCGATCAGCGCTGGTTCATTCGTCGCGTAATGGATTGATTTTTAACTAACAGATTTTATTAACAGAATTATTGGAGGAAACATGAGTGCTCAAACCACAGACGAAGTGCAAGTGACGGTAGCCAGCATTGATTTGCTTGGTGGCGCATTGCGCAGTTTGGATGCGGCAATCACATCATCGCGCGCAGGTGAGAAATATGTTGCTGCACACCTTGCTGCCTTGCGTGCTGCTGCAGCTTTATTAGCGGCTTACGCCAGACCCAACAGCCGTAGACCGACAAGCGTGTGGACTTTAGTAATTAAAGTTGCTCCTGAGTTCACTGAGTGGGCTCAGTACTTCGCAGCCGGCGCAGGTAAGCGCGCTGCTGCCGAAGTAGGTCTTGGTGGCGCAGTCACACCACGGGAAGCAGATGACTTAGTTCGAGATGCACACGAATTCATCGATTTAGTTTCCGAAAAGCTTGGCGTCTCAAGGCAACTTACTTTGCCAACTAACGTCGCTGCCCAAGCTGTGATTCCAAATAATGTAATTCCACTAAAACGCCGTACTGCATCGACTGCTAAGTAGGTCGTAAAGCAAGTTATGGTTCAAGACTTTATTCATCTACATGTGGCATCAGCATTATCAATGCGTTATGGCACAAGCACGCCTCAAGACTTGGTGGTTCGCGCAGCTGAATTTGGTCAAACTGCACTGGCGTTAACCGATCGAGAGACGGTAGCCGGCGCAGTCAGTTTTATCCATGCCTGTGCCAACGCAAACGTCTCACCGATCCTTGGTGTTGATGTCGCACTTGAAACACCACAGCCATACTTACCAACTCCAGCACATGGGGGAAAGTGGGTTAAACCAGAGCGACCACGAGTAACTCTGTTGGCACACGACAAACTTAGTTGGGCTGGCTTATGTGCTGTTATTTCCCAGGCTCATAAAGATTCTCGCGAAGATCCAGAGATTAATCGTCAAGAGCTTTTGCAGCTTGCCGGTGAACATGGACTTATCGCATTACTCGGACCGCGATCTGACGTTGGCTACAACATCCTTAATCGCAGACCCGATCGAGCCTTAGATCACTTGCGAACTTGGCAAGATCATGGCGTTCGAACGTATTTAGAAATTGCCACTCATTACCAAAGTCCAGATGGTTCAAATCTTTCAGACACTTTTGCGGCTCGAATGCTGCAGTGGGCGATTGTGCATAGAACTCAAGCGGTTCTAACAAACCTGGTTAGGTATCGCGATCCTAAAGATTCTCGAATCGCAGATGTACTTGATGCTTCCCGTCGACAGGTTGCGCTATCAAATCAAGCTACAACTAGTCAGGCCTTTTTGGCTTCAAGCCAGCACATGAGCGCTATTGCCCAGCGAGTTTCCAGTTTGGTTGGCGACCCTCGCGACATTGGCCAAGCACTACTTCGGCAAACTGTGGCACTTGGTCAAGAATGCGTAATCGATCCGCAAGTAGATCTGGGGATGAATCAGGTTTATGTTCCTGAGTTATCAAAGTTATTGCCAGGTGAAACTCGCAGCGCCGACAGTATTTTGCAAGAACGATGTGAAGTTAGTTTTTCCAACTATTTAGCTGAAAATGCCGTTACTCGAAGCGATGATCTTCGAGCTACTCGAGAGCGCTTGGATTCTGAGTTATCGGTAATTAAGCAAATGGGTTTGGCCGGGTACGTACTAACAGTTGCCCAAGTTGTGGACATGATTCGAGCTATGAAAGTTCGAGTCGCAGCTCGAGGTTCAGGGGCTGGAAGTTTCATCAACCATTTGTTAGGAATCTCTGGGGTAGATCCGATCAAACACAATCTATTAATGGAACGTTTTGTTTCCACACTTCGCCCAGGTTTGCCTGACATTGACATCGATGTGGAATCAGATCGTCGAATTGAAATTTATCAAGCGATCTTTGATCGATTTGGTGAGCAACGAACCACTTGTGTTTCGATGCGCGAAACTTATCGAGTCCGACATGCGATTCGCGACGTTGGGGCAGCCATGGGTATGCCACCAGGAGAGATAAATACGTTTGCTAAATCTTTCCCACACATCAGAGCCCGTCACATCCGAAGCGCTTTAGCAGAATTGCCAGAACTGCGACGAAGTGGAATTGGCATTAGAGCAGCTCGAGGTGATCTAGATCAATTTCTGGATTTAGTCGAAGGACTAGATGGCTTACCTAGACACACTGCGCTTCATCCATGCGGAATCGTGCTGTCAGATTTATCGCTACTAGAGCGCACTCCGGTTCAACCCAGCGCTCAAGAATTTCCGATGTCGCAATTCGATAAAGACGACGTTGAACATATGGGATTACTGAAACTCGATGTGCTCGGAGTTCGAATGCAGTCAGCTTTGGCTTATGCCATTGATCAGGTTTATCAGGTCCAAGGGCCTGATGCTTATGGCACCGACTCAACTGGAAAAATCAACTTGGAATCAGTTCCTCGAGATGATCCAAAAACATTTGAGTTAATCCAAAGCACTAAAACTTTAGGCTGCTTCCAAATTGAATCTCCTGGGCAACGAGAGTTAATTGGAAAGTTTGCCCCAGTTTCATTTGGTGACTTAATCACTGACATTTCACTATTTCGGCCAGGGCCAGTTAAAAGTGACATGATCACGCCGTTCTTGCGAGCTCGACAGGGCTGGGGCCTGACTGACTATATGCACTCAGATTTGAAAGAGATTCTGACTGAAACCAGTGGAGTAGTAGTTTTTCACGAACAAGTAATGCGAATCGTTTCAGTCATGACAGGTTGCTCGCTTGAAGCAGCTGATTTAATCCGCCGTCGCATGGGGGATTACGAGCAACTCGATGAAATCCGGGAATGGTTTTATAAGGCTCTGCAAAGTCGAAACTATGAACTGTCAGTAATTGAGCAAGTTTGGGATGTGTTGCGGGCATTTGCTTCCTTTGGATTTTGCAAGGCACATGCCGCCGCTTTTGCGCTTCCTACATATCAGTCAGCTTGGTTTAAGACACATCATCCAGCAGCTTTCTTGGCTGGCGTACTAACGCATGATCCAGGTATGTACCCCAAGCGATTAATTGCAGATGATGCTCGAAGTTTTGGAGTTGAAATCCTTGGGCTTGATGTCAATGCTTCAAAAGACACCTATCTGGTCGAACTAACTACCTCAGGTAATCAAGGAATTCGAATTCCATTATCTGAAGTTAAAGGAATTAGTGAGCAAGAAGTTTCTGACATTATTTGCGCCCAGCCGTATTCCTCGCTGGCTGACTTTGTAATTCGCAGTAAAGCATCTCGACCAATTGTGGAACGAATAATTCTGGCTGGTGGATTTGATGCACTTCATGAGTCATTAGTTTCTAGGCGTGACTTACTATTTCATGCGGCTGAGTTGAGCGCTGAACATAAGTTAAAGCGAACTGCGCGATCTCGGATAGGCGATCAAATTTCACTAGGTATGCAAGAGACGGTCTGGATCCCTGAACCAACTGGACTACCAGCACTTTCACTTTCAGACCGAGTTAAGTACGAGATCGAAGTTTTAGGTATTGATGTAAGTGCCCATGTCATTAGCTTTTATCGCCAGATGTTAACTGAGTTGAATGCAGTTCCAGCTAACCACTTATTGACAGTGCGCTCACAATCTAGTGTGCTGATTGCCGGAGTTAAAGTTGCCACTCAAACTCCACCAATTCG
>JBDLQS010000126.1:0-19290 GCA_039800445.1 Actinomycetota bacterium | reverse complement strand
AGTAAGTCTTGCGGTAGTAGTAGCAAGTCAAACGGAACCCAAGTGGGAAAACCAAAATCAATAGCGCTGGTGAAATTGAATACCAGTCACCAAACGGTGTGCCCAGAATGGCTGCTTCTGGGGGGCACGATGTGGCAAGACATGGTGAGTAAAACGGTGACACTAAGTGATCGACGTAGTAATACGCATTCTCAAATGCGCGCCAGGTTGAGTACGCAATGAACGACAACAGAACAACGACGGAGATAAGTGGTTCAATCCACCATTTATCAGTTCGTAAATGTCGAAATGCGATTTGTGCACGTCCCGGCGCCGAGACACCATTTTCCATTGATTTAACAGCCATAGCCAGAAGTTTAGGGTCTAGGGGCTAAGCCCGCAGAGGTGCCAAGGAAAATCCGTTGTGATGTACCGCACACCACATTTGCCCGAATTCTCGAGCCGAATCTAGCGGTACAAAGCCAGCGCGAGATCCGAAACTTCACCTGCAATATCCATCGCTCCAGCTGCCTCGAGTTCGGCTCGGTCGCCGTAGCCATAAAGCACCCCGATGCCAGGAATCCCATGCTCCTTGGCGCCCAAGATATCGTGTTCCCGGTCCCCAATCATCACAATCGAAGTCCCGTCACACATTCGCAATTCCGAAAGGGCGTGCTCGATCACCCGAGCCTTGGTGCCTCGGAGCTCACCGGTTTCATCCGAGCCGGCGATCACGTCGAAGTGATGATCCAAATTAAAGTGGCGCAAAATTGCTAAGGCCGCGTAATCAACTTTTGAAGTGGCTACCGCCAAACGCTTTCCGTCGTCATTCAACTTCTTGAGCAAGTCAGGAATTCCTGGATACACAGAATTCTCGAAGGCACCAGTTTCGTTGTAGTACTCGCGATACAAGCGCACTGCTTCAGGAGTGTCAGACTCTGGCATGCCGGCGTAGTCCTGAAATGAAGTCCATAGCGGCGGACCAAGGTACTTCTTTAACTCGGCATCGCTTGGTTTTGGGTAACCCATTTTTTCCAGGGTGTACAAAACTCCATTACCGACACCTAGTCCACTGTCAGTTAATGTGCCATCAAGATCGAAAAGTACAACGTCCCAGCTCATGGCTTTATCAAAATCACGGACGCACGAATCCAAGTTTGTCGTAAACATCGGCCAGTGTTTTTGCCGCAATCTCGCGAGCCCGCACCGAACTCTTGCGCATTAAGTTTTCTAACTCAGCTGGATCTGTCATGTACGAGTCGACCTTCGCTTGATACGGCTCGACAAAACCAAGGACTGCTGCTGCCGTTTCTTTCTTTAGGTCGCCATACATCCGACCTTCAAAACTCTTTACCAATTCAGGAATCGCAGTTCCGGTGTACGCCGACATGATTGTCAGTAAGTTTGAAACGCCTGCTTTATTTGCCGGATCGAATGCAACTATTGAATCGGAATCGGTAACCGCTGACTTGATCTTCTTTTCAGTTGTCTTTAGCGGATCCAATAAATTGATACAGCCTGATGGTGAGGACTTGCTCATTTTTGCTGTTGGATCTTGCAGGTCCTGAATTTTGGCAGTGCCTTTGACGATGTGTGCTTCCGGAACGGTGAAAGTGTCACCAAAGCGGCCATTGAATCTAATTGCAAGATCGCGAGTGAGCTCTAAATGCTGTCGCTGATCTTCACCAACTGGAACCGCATTTGCTTGATACAGCAAAATATCGGCTGCTTGCAAAATTGGATAAGTTAACAATCCAACACTTGCGGTAGCTGTGCCACCCTTAGCTGATTTGTCTTTGAACTGTGTCATGCGATTTGCTTCACCTAAGCCGGTGATCGACGACATAACCCACATCAACTGCGCATGCTCTGGTACGTGACTTTGCACAATCAAAGTTGATTTGTTTGGATCAATGCCAAGGGCTAGCAGTTGGGCATAAGACAACAAGGTCCGATTCCGAAGTGTCTTTGGATCTTGCTCAACCGTTATGGCATGCATGTCCGCAATGAAATAAACGCAGTCGTGAGTTTCTTGCATTGCAACCCAGTTTTGCAGCGCGCCTAAATGGTTACCAACGTGAAAGCTGTCGGAGGTCGGCTGAATGCCGGATAAAACGCGCGGTGTCATTCTCCTATTGTGGCAGAACGAACGACGCGAATTCGGGACACCCTTCGGCCATCCATTTCAAGAACTGACAAAGTCCCCGCATCAATCACGATCTCGTCACCAACCATAGGGATTCGCCCAAGCTGAGCCGCCATAAATCCGGCCGCTGTGTCATATGGTCCCTCGGGAAGTTCCATCAGAGTCTCTTCTTGGAAATCATCAAGGTTTAGCAGGCCATCAACTACGACATCATTGCCTTGAGGAATCACGCCTTCAGAGGCATCGGTGTCATACTCATCGCGAATATCACCAATAAGTTCTTCAACTAGATCTTCCATAGTGATGATTCCTGCCGTGCCGCCATATTCATCAACAACAATTGCCATGTGAGCATTTGTTGCTCGCATATCAGTTAGTGCTGGAATCACATGTTTCGTACCTGGCAGCCTTGCGACATCTCGCACCAAGTCACCAACTCGAATTGAACGTTCTCGGATTTCTGGATCAAGCAAATCTCGCACGTGCACGAAACCCAATACATCATCTTCAGAATCGTCAGATACTGGATAACGCGAGTGTGGCTTGTCGGCAACAATCTTCACAGCTTTAAAGACCGGTAGGTCAGCATCCAAGAACGCAACTTCAGTACGCGGAATCATAATCTCTCGAATTTCACGTTCGCCAGCTTCGAAAACATCGTCAATTAGTTCACGTTCGGCATGAGTCAAGTCTTCATGCATAGCTACCATGCCACGAAGTTCTTCGCCAGAAATCTGCTCTTTCCCTGCTCGCGGATCGCCACCGACAATTCGCAATAATGCATCGGAAGAATGTGAGAGCAGCCAAATAAATGGCGCAGTGATCTTGGCAATGAAATCCAGTGGGGTTGCCAAGATTAGCGCAAAACGTTCCGAGTGCTGAATGGCTAATCGCTTCGGGGTTAACTCACCAACGACTAGGGAGAGGTAGGCGATAAGTACAGTGGCGGAAATGAAAGCCACAGTTTCTGCAGCACTTTCGCTAAGTCCCCATTGGACTAACTGTGGGGAAAAAATCGGCACAATTCTTGAGGCACCAAAACCTGCTGATAAGAATCCCATCAGAGTTACGCCAACCTGAACTGCACCCAAAAATCGATTTGGGTTACGCATCAACTTTTCGAGGCGACGACCGCGCCTGCCGGTTGCAGCCAGTTTCTTGACTTGACTGTCGCGTAATGAAATCAGTGCGACTTCAGCTGCTGCGAAAACGCCACCGATTACCGTGAATAGCAAAACGATTGCCATCGTTTGCCAGAAAATCCCCATGGCTAGAGTCTACAAGTTAAAGTTTGCCGTTACTGGAGCGTGATCGCTCCACCTTTGTGCGTAGGTATCTGCTCTACCAACCACGATTTCCTTGCAAAGTGGAGCCAGTGCGGAATTTGCAACATGGTAATCGATTCGCCAGCCAGCATTGTTATCGAAGGCCTGTCCGCGCCACGACCACCAGGTGTAAGGACCTTCAACTTCGCCAGCATGCTTTCGTCCTAAGTCAACTACTCCAACTTTGTCGAACCACTTATCAAAGTAGGCACGCTCTTCTGGCAGAAATCCAGCTTTGGTTAAGTTGCCTTTCCAATTCTTAATGTCGAGTTCGCGGTGACCAACATTAAAGTCACCGCAGGCAAGAAAAAGCTGATCTGCTTTTTGCGCAGCTTGAAATCTTTTTGTCATCGCTTCTAGGAATCGATACTTTTCCTGCTGCACTGGTTTCTCAGCATCACCGGAATGAACATAAACCGAAGCAATTGTCATAGGGCCTTTTTTGGTTTCAATTTCTGCCTGTACCCAACGACCAGTGTCAGCAAATTCCTTTGGCCCAACACCAGTTTTTATCTTGGTTAATTTCTTAGTACTCAGAATTGCTACCCCAGCATGGCCAAGGCGGGCACTTGAATCATGAGCAACATGTAAATCTGATAGCCCGGCAGCAGCAAGCACTTCGTGTAATTGATCAGTGGTCGCTCGCACTTCCTGCAAGCAAACAACTTCAGCTTTTCCAGCATCGAGTTGACTCTTGATCCAGTCAAAGCCACCACGCTTTAATGCCGCACGAACGCCATTTGCATTAGCTGAAATTACGCCCAGCATAAATTAGGCCGACATTGCTTTCTGCAAGTTTTCATTAATCGCTGCTAAGAAATCTTCGGTTGTTAAGTAAGCCTGATCTTTACTGATTAGCAAAGCAAGATCCTTGGTCATCTTGCCGCTTTCTACAGTTTCAATGCAGACTCGCTCTAGAGTCTCGGCAAACTTAGTTACTTCTGGTGTGCCATCTAATTTGCCGCGATGTGCAAGGCCTTGAGTCCAAGCAAAAATTGATGCAATTGGATTAGTTGAAGTTGGCTTACCTTGCTGATGTTGACGATAGTGACGAGTAACGGTGCCATGAGCGGCTTCGGCTTCTACTGTCTTGCCATCTGGTGTCATCAAAACCGATGTCATGAGGCCAAGCGAGCCAAAGCCCTGTGCCACGGTGTCTGATTGCACGTCACCGTCGTAGTTCTTGCAAGCCCAGACATAGCCACCTTCCCACTTAAGTGCAGAAGCAACCATGTCATCGATCAATCGATGTTCATAAGTTAGACCAGCAGCATCAAATTCAGCCTTGAATTCCTTCTCGAATACTTCTTGGAAAATATCTTTGAACTGACCGTCATAGGCCTTCAAGATTGTGTTCTTGGTTGAAAGATAAACCGGGTAATTACGTCCCAAACCATAACGAAGTGAAGCCCGAGCAAACTCACGAATTGATTCATCCAAGTTATACATGCCCATGGCAACACCTGATGCTGGGAAATCAAAGATGTTCAATTCCATTGGCTCGCCACCGTCAGCCGGTGTGAAGGTCATAGTTAATGAACCCGCACCTGGAATCTTGACGTCGGTCGCTTTGTACTGATCACCAAAAGCGTGACGGCCAACGATGATCGGCTTAGTCCAGCCAGGCACCAATCGTGGGATATTGCTGATGATAATTGGTTCTCGGAAAATCACGCCACCAAGAATATTGCGAATGGTTCCGTTAGGTGACTTCCACATTTTCTTTAGCCCGAACTCTTCGACTCGGGCTTCATCTGGAGTGATAGTTGCGCACTTAATTCCCACACCATGCTTCTTGATTGCATTAGCAGCATCGATTGTTACCTGATCATCAGTTGCATCGCGATTTTCCATGCCTAAGTCGTAATACTCGATGTTGACATCCAGATAAGGCAAAATCAATTGCTCTTTAATGAATGACCAAATGATACGAGTCATCTCGTCACCATCTAAATCAACAACAGTTCCTTGCACTTTAATTTTTGACATGTAATTTTTCCTTAAATGGATGTCCAGTAAAACTTAGAGTCCCGCAACGTCTGCTTGCTTTTCACGAACCGCTTCGGATGCTGCCTTCAATTCAGCTAGTTCAGACTCAGTAAGTTTTGTTTCAACGACCTTCGTAACGCCGCCCTTACCGATTTGCGCTTCCACACCAAGGTAAACACCTTGAATGCCGTACTCGCCATCAACCCAAGCGCACACTGGCATTACTGCACCAGAGTTTTCAATTACAGCTTTTGCCATTCGTGCAGCAGCTGCTGAAGGTGCGTAGTACGCAGAACCAGTCTTAAGTAGTGCAACAACTTCAGCACCACCATTGCGAGTGCGAACCACAAGTTCTTCGATTTTGTCAGCAGGTAATAGATCAGCAAGTGGCTTGCCATCTACTGTGCATCGGGATGGAACTGGAACCATCGTGTCGCCATGTGAACCAAGAGTAAGTGTCTGAACTGATGCAACTGGAACCTTAAGTTCTTCTGCAACAAAATGTGTGAAGCGGGCAGTGTCTAACATGCCAGCTTGTCCAAGCACGCGTTCCTTAGGAAAGCCGCTTGCAAGTTGAGTTAGCGCAGTCATTTCATCAAGTGGGTTTGAAACCACGATGATCACCGCATTAGGTGCATGCTTTGCAATATTTTCTGCAACGCCACGAACGATCTTGGCGTTTGTCTCAATTAGGTCCATGCGACTCATACCTGGCTTACGTGGAAGTCCTGCAGTGATGATTACAACATCAGAACCAGAGATTGCTTCATAGCCAGCACCATCAACTGTTGTGGTCTGACCGACAATCTTGGTTTCAAATCCTTCGATTGAACGCGACTGATTCATATCAAGAGCTAAGCCTTCGGACTTGCCATCGAGAATGTCAGTTAAGACAACCGTGTCAACTATGTTGTATTCAGCAATACGTTGTGCGGTTGTTGAACCGTAGAAACCAGCACCTACGACGGTAACTTTGCCAGCCATGAGAAATCCTTTGTGTGAAAGTATCTTGACGTCAAGACACTTAAATCTTAGTCCCTCGTGTGCTACTGCAGGTATCTGGATATGGGATGGCAGACAATGCAGGATGTACAGTACAAATCACAGCACTAAACAATTCATTCTTGGAGGCTCCCATGGTTGATTACCAGGCATACGACGCACTTACCTTTGATTGCTACGGCACCCTCATTGACTGGGAGTCAGGAATTTTGGCCGGAATTCGAGCTGCTCTTGGAGCTGATGTGGCATCGGCAACAGATGCTGAGCTACTAGGTGAGTTCTCCACACATGAACACGATGCGGAAGTTCCATATAAGGGTTACCGCGAAGTGCTTGGTTTGACCTTGCGCTTGCTTGCTTCAGGTCGTGGCATCACTACAACGCCTGAGCAGGAAGCGCAGTTTGGTGGCAGCGTCGTAGATTGGCCAGCTTTCCCAGATTCGCATGATGCCCTAGTTGAACTGCAAAAGCATTTCAAGCTTGTCGTGATTACAAACTGTGATGATGACTTATTTGCAGCATCGGCAGAACGCCTTGGTATCAAGTTTGATGAAGTGATCACTGCTCAGCAAGTTGGTTCATACAAGCCAAACATTGCCAACTTCCACTTTGCTCACGAAAAAGTGGAACGCACGCTTGGCGTCAACAAAGATCGCATTTTGCACGTTGCGCAAAGTTTGTTTCACGACCATGCACCGGCCAAAAGTATTGGTATGACAACTGTGCATATCAGGCGCCGCGGAGATGGTGCTGCGCCAGCTGCAAGTGCAGCTCCAGATCAAGTTTTCCCAGATATGAAATCGTTTGCTGCTGCAGTTACTGCGTCTTAGTTTTCTTTTTACCACTGGCTAAAACTACTGCGGCACCAGTTATTGAAATTCCAAGTAGTAATTGCCAAGTAATGTTAGTTGCTGCAGTTGGGAAAATTAGTTCCATTAAAATTGCGCCAGAGAGCTGTCCGACTACAGATGTCAGCGTGAAGAGGAAAACTCCAAGCGTCTTTGCCATAAAGGCAGCAGTTAGAACAAACAAAACTCCAAAAGGTCCACCCAGCCAAATGACTGGGTTCTCCCATGGCATCGGTGGAACTGTGAAACTTTGCGGATTAACTTGATGCACGACCAAATACACAATTACCAAGGTGATGAAACCAACAATGAAGTTGACCATTGTTGCAGCTGCTGGCTGGCCAGTTTGATTTGCAATCTGACCATTGAGGGCAGGTTGAGTTGAAACCAGTGCGCCGGCTGCAAACGAAATCAACACGGCTCCGAAGGCGAATTGACCAGTCGAATCTTGCCCAAGAACTGAGATAAGTACACCCATGATGCCTAAGATCGCCGCGCCTATTCGCGCAACTGTGACAGGTTGTTTACCTGCTGGCCCAATACCAAATTTGTCTACTAATAATGCAGCAGAAGTTTGTCCAGCTACCGCAGCCACCGTGAAGATCGCTACCCCGATAACTTGAACCAAGCTGCTCTGACTTGCAACAAAAAATGCGCCAGAGAGACCACCAATCAATTGCCAGCGCTTAAGTCTTCCTTCTCGCACTAACCGAGGGATGCTAGTAAAGCCTTGTCGTATCGGACGACTAAAGAGCATCATTGCTCCCAGGATTAAAAGTCCAGAACCAAAATTGATCAGTGCTGTTACTAAGGCATTCTCAGTGTAAGAATTTAGTTCGCTATTTACCGAGGATTGTGCAGTGATGATTACGGAAGCAATGAATGTGATAACTATGTGTGACAATTTCACTTTCGCTTGAACTTCAGATTGCTGAGTCATGTGATTACTTACTTCCTTGAGGCACAACTAGCGCCAAAATCAAAAGAAATGTTCCAAGTGTTGCCAGCACAGTTAGATCTACTCTGCGCCTTCGGACCTTTAATAATCCCGCGGCTGAATCTGGTAATCGCAATCTCAAAAGAAATGCAAGTAAAACACTAAGTGAAAGCAGGATCGCACCAAATCGAAAATCAACATAAATCACAACAATTAGCGAAATCAGGGTTCCCAAATACACACTCAGGATTGGCCATTGCTGCTTTACAAAGGTTTTCATAACTTGCCTATCTTGCCACTGTTTAATGCTCTGCGGTGGGATGCAGGTAAATGCTTTTGCTTAATGGAAGAAATGCCTAGTACCTGTGAAATACATAGTGATTCCAGCAGCATTAGCAGCAGCAATCACTTCTTCATCACGCACAGATCCTCCAGGTTGAACCACTGCACTAATTCCCGCACTCAACAAAACTTCTAACCCATCGGCGAATGGGAAGAACGCATCGCTAGCAGCGACACTATTCATGGCACGATCTGAGCCTGCTCTAGATACTGCAAGTCGAGCTGAGTCCACTCGATTGACTTGTCCCATACCGATTCCAACTGCAGCTAAATCTTTAGCCAGCAAAATTCCATTTGATTTAACGCAACGCGATGCCCGCCATGCAAACTCTAAGTCCGCAAGAGTTTTTGAATTAGCTGGCGAACCGGAAACTAATTGCCAATTGGACACCCCATCGCCAGCACTCTGGAATCTATCTTGTGACTGCAAAAGCATGCCGCCAGAAATTGGTCGCATTTCAGCGTGAATACCTTCAACTGGCGCCACAACTTTAAGAATTCGAATATTTGCCTTTTCCGTTAGGACATCAAGTGCATCTTGATCAAAACCTGGTGCCACGATAACTTCAGTGAAGATTTCAGTAACTGCCAGCGCCATTTCTTTGTTGACGTCTTTATTGGTGGCAATCACACCACCGAATGCCGAGACTGGATCAGTGGCATTTGCTTTCCGATAAGCCTGTGAAATGTCTTTATCGCTTGCTACACCACAAGGATTTGCATGCTTGATTATTGCAACAGTTGGTGACTTGTGATCATAAGCAGCTCGGTATGCAGCATCAGCGTCAACAAAATTGTTGTAAGACATTTCTTTGCCATGAAGTTGTTCAGCTTGCGCAATTCCAGAATTGCCAAACTTTGCAACATAGAGCGCAGCATCTTGATGTGGGTTCTCGCCGTAACGCAAAGTCTGCGAGCGCTCCCAAACTCCCCCAACCCAAGCTGGGAAACCAACTTGAGATGGGTCTGAGTCAGGTAAAACTACCGATGCCAGCCAACTCGAAACTGCCACATCATATTGCGCAACATGCTGAAAAGCCAGGGTTGCAAGAGCTACGCGCTGGGTTTTTGTGAAGCCATCACTCTTAACGGCATCAAGTACAGCTGTATAGGAGGCAGGATCAACAACTACTGCGACATTTGCATGATTTTTTGCGCTGGCCCGAACCATCGCCGGTCCGCCTATATCAATTTGCTCAATACATTCTTCGATACTGGCACCGGAGGCAACTGTCTGGGCAAATGGATACAGGTTTACGACCACTAACTCGAAGGCTTCAATCCCAAGTTCAGAAAGCTGGGCCACGTGTTCTGGCTTACGCATGTCTGCAAGCAGCCCACCGTGAATTTTCGGATGTAAAGTCTTGACTCGGCCGTCAAGAGATTCCGGAAATCCAGTTACGTCTTTTACTTCAGTTACCGGAATACCAAGTGCCGCAATATTTGCCGCAGTACTTCCAGTAGAAACGATCTTTACACCAGCGTCGTGAAGGCCTTGGGCAAGTTCAGTTAAACCTGTTTTGTCATAGACGCTGATAAGTGCTCGAGTGACTTTGCGGGTTTGGGTCATTTCAAAGTCACCTTCCCGTTTGCAATATCGCTCACTGTTGCAACTAATAATTCACGCTCGACTTGCTTAATTCGTTCGTGAAGTGAATCCTCCGTGTCACCTGTTTCAACCTTAACTCTGGCCTGAGCAATGACTTCACCCGTGTCAATACCCTTGTCAACGAAGTGAATGGTTGTCCCAGTTTCAGAAACCCCAGCAGCAAGTGCATCCCTAACTGCATGCGCACCTGGAAAGGCAGGAAGCAATGCTGGGTGGGTATTTATGATTTTTCCTTGATGGAATCGCAACACAACTGGTCCAAGAATCTTCATAAATCCAGCAGAGACAATTAGAGATGGCTTGAGTCGACTTATCTCAGTGGCTAAATTCTGATCCCATTTAACTCGATCTGCAATAAAGGGAACAACCGTAACTGGGATCCCTAATTCTCTAGCACGTTCACAAGCTGGAACCTCTGCATCAGAGATGAGACCAACAATTTGAATTCCGATTTGCTCAGCGTGATTTGCCAGCGCCGTGAAAAGGGTACCTGTGCCCGAGGCCAATACAACTACGCGAAAGTTCGGCACCAGTTAAGTCTATTTTGTAATTGCTTCTCGGTTAGACCAGCAGTGCAGAAGTGACATGACTGTGCGGGGAATTACCATCGTAAGCAATGCGGAAACCCCACAAACCGAGATAGCTGCAAACGCAACCTCTGCCGGCACTGGTCCGATGAACTTTAGAAATCCTGTGCCAAGCGGACCGCTCGAGGCGGCAGCTGCAATCCAAACAAACACAGCAAGTAAGCCAACTGAAACCAGCAAGGTGACAACTTCGCGCCAGCGGACTACGAAAGAAAGAGCAAGAGCAATCGAGTCACCCTGCGCTTCCCATCTTTCCCGTGGCATTAAGAAATAGATTCCGATACCAACCAGGATTGGAATCAAAATGAAATACGTAGCCAGCGCTGCAGACTCGCTAGGCAGAATTGATAACAACGGAAATGCCGGCAGTGCACCTGGGCTGGCATTATCAGCAGTCACAACTCCGCCACCAAGCACGATCCCTGGACCTAGTAGATATGACATTGCCCAGACATTTACCGTGGGCAGGTATCCGATTCCCAATAACGTAA
Source organism: Actinomycetota bacterium (assembly GCA_039800445.1). Taxonomy (GTDB): domain Bacteria; phylum Actinomycetota; class Actinomycetes; order S36-B12; family UBA5976; genus UBA5976. The sequence continues at coordinate 8,035 of JBDLQS010000126.1, read as the reverse complement.
GAAATAATCCATCAATCAAACCTGGCGCCATGAGTGTTGTTACAGCTCGAACTTGAGCCCAGTTAAGAATCAGTGAGACTGAAGTCAACAACGATCCAGCTATAAACAAAAGACCGAATGAAATTACTGCAGGTCTGATGCCATCAACAAATAACTTTGGTAATGCATCAGTCAGAATTGTTCGTGAAGGTGCATAAGTTACAACACAGGCGGTCGTCACTGATATAGCAACAAGAAATGCATAAAGTAGTGAGGATGCAAGGCTGGTATAGAGATCGCTGGTTGATGAAATAAGTCCAACAAGTCCAGCACAAAGTGAATAGATAAAACTAATTGAAATTGCGACTCGACTGAATTCGATAGCTGTTTGTGGTTGAGAACTTTTCAACGCCCAATGCGTTGCTTTCCACAGGATAAAAACTGGCACAGCCAAGAATCCCCAAGGCAGAACGCCAAGTGTGGTGCTGCCGATTACGAGCGGAACTAAATGCAAAACCTGCCAAGCAATACCAGCTGCTCGCAATACCTGCACGGTTGATTCACTACCATGAGCTGCAAATAGCCAGGCAGCCATGATGAATCCAAGAGTCAGAATGTAACCGATGATCACTGCGATGGTGGAAGCAATCACTCCAGCAATAAGCGGTGGGTAGTGATTAATGTGATCTTCTGGAACTGGGCGACGCCACTGACGGTGCGGTACACCCACAGGTTGCTTTCGAGGAAGATCATTGCTCACACTTAAAATCGTCCCAGTTCAGCCTAAAAAAAGCTGATTCGACACGAATTAACGACTGGCTAGGACTTCCCGAACAAGTCTGGCTGCCTCACTTGGAGTTTTTCCAACGCGAACACCTACGGCTTCGAGCGCATCTTTCTTCGCGGCAGCAGTTCCGGAAGATCCAGAAACAATTGCACCAGCGTGACCCATAGTTTTACCTTCCGGTGCAGTAAAGCCAGCGACGTATCCAATGACTGGCTTAGTCACGTTGTCCTTAATGAATGCAGCCGCGCGCTCTTCAGCGTCACCGCCAATTTCACCAATCATTACGATGACTTCAGTTTCAGGATCAGCTTCGAATGCGGCTAAGCAATCAATGTGAGTTGTTCCAATGATTGGATCGCCACCAATACCAACACAGCTTGAGAAACCAAGGTCTCTTAACTCAAACATCATTTGATATGTCAGAGTTCCAGATTTGCTTACCAAACCGATGCGTCCCTTTTGCGTGATGTCACCTGGAATGATTCCGGCATTGGAAAGTCCCGGGCTAATCAAGCCTGGACAGTTTGGTCCAACTAGGCGAGTCTTGCCCGAATTTTCGGCGTACTGGAAAAATGCTGCAGTGTCGTGAACCGGAATACCTTCAGTAATTACTACGCATAGTGGGATTGCAGCATCAACGGCTTCGATAACTGCAGCTTTTGCAAACTTAGGTGGTACGAAAACTACCGAAACGTTTGCACCGGTTGCCCCCATTGCTTCGCCAACGTTGTTAAACACTGGAATGCCATCAACTTCTTGGCCACCCTTACCTGGGGTTACGCCAGCGACAACGTTGGTGCCGCTTGCGACCATACGACGTGTGTGCTTTGTGCCTTCAGAGCCAGTCATGCCCTGAACCAATACTTTGCTATCTGCATTCAGAAAAATTGCCATCAGAAGTCCTACTTACCTGCAGCTAGTTGGGCAACGCGACGAGCCGCATCATCCATAGTTTCAACACGTTCAATTAAGGCGATGCCGGATTCATCAAGGATGCGTCGACCTTCAACCGCATTGTTGCCATCAATACGGCACACGATTGGCTTGGTGATTGGCTCCCCACGTTCGGCAAGCATGCCTACTGCCTGCACAATTCCGTTGGCAACTGCATCACAAGCAGTTATTCCTCCAAAGACGTTTACAAAAACGGCCTTCACTTCTGGATCACCTAAAACTATGTCCAAGCCATTAGCCATAACCTGAGCGCTAGCGCCACCGCCAATGTCAAGGAAGTTTGCTGGCTTAACTCCACCAAACTCTTCACCGGCATACGCAACTACGTCCAAGGTAGACATAACGAGACCAGCACCATTACCGATAATTCCAACTTCACCCTGCAGTTTGACGTAGTTCAAATCAAATTCTTTCGCGCGCAGTTCAATTGGATCTGTTTGTGCGTTGTCAATGAGTGCAAGATGTGACTCGTGACGGTATTGCGCATTGTCATCAAGTGAAACTTTGCCGTCTAGGGCAAGTACGCGACCATCAGTTATCTTGGCAAGCGGGTTCACTTCAACCAGAGTTGCGTCTTCTTCAACTAGAACTTTCCAAAGACTCTGCAGCATTTCAATAACTTGATCCCGAACTTCTGCTGGGAACTTTGCAGCATCAGCAATCTCAGTTGCCTTTTCAAGTGTGCAACCAACAAGTGCATCGACGCGAATCATTGCTAGTGCGTCAGGGTTGTTTACCGCAACCTCTTCGATTTCGACGCCACCTTCGACGCTAGCCATCGCGAGGAATGTGCGATTTGTGCGATCTAGCAAAAATGAAACGTAATACTCTTCGGCAATGTCTGCAGCTTCGGCTACCAAAACTTTATGGACAATGTGCCCCTTGATATCAAGCCCGAGAATATCCTTTGCGCGGTCTTTGGCATCACTGGCGTTATCAGCAAGTTTTACGCCACCTGCTTTACCGCGGCCTCCGGTCTTAACTTGAGCTTTTACTACAACTGTGGTGCCGATGTCCGTTGCAACGGCTTCGGCTTCTTCGGGTGTGAAACAAACTTTGCCAGGCACTACGGCGACGCCATGCTTGGCGAATAATTCTTTGGCTTGGTATTCGTAAAGATCCACGGTTTGCGGGTCACTCTCTCGCTAGCTTGTGAGACAACCTTAGCGAACGCTTGCGACACCTACGTTGGCGCTAACCCATTCGACGACATCTCCGATTGGTGTACCGGGAGTGAACACATGCGCAACGCCAGAATCTTGCAATTGGGTTACGTCATCAGTTGGAATCACACCGCCGCCAAAGACCACAATGTCGGAAGCTCCCTTTGCTGCCAAGAGTTCGATAACAGCTGGAAACAAAGTTAGGTGTGCACCGGAAAGAATCGACATTCCGATTGCGTCCGCATCCTCTTGGATTGCCGTTTGAACAATCTGTTCTGGAGTCTGATGCAGTCCGGTGTAAATGACTTCAAATCCAGCATCGCGAAGCGCGCGGGCAATTACCTTGGCGCCACGATCATGGCCATCAAGACCAGGTTTTGCGATGACGATACGGATTGGACTCATGACTTATTCATACAGGCAAATTCATACAGTCCCAACTCGGCATACCCGCAATTTGCAGCGAAACGGCGAAATATTCAGAAATTCGCGGATATCCCCTGATTTCAGGGGTGGGTTATGTCACTTTTGCCACTAACACCACATTTTCATTTCCCAAAGGGCCAGAATTCAGGTAGAAAAGACTTATAACTTAAGCATTTTTGCCTCCGATAGGGTCTAAGTATGAGCACAGCACCACGCGGTCGTCATCGCGCTGCCCGTCATGCTGCCCCGAAGAAAAAGGTAGTTTCTGGAAAGCACCTCGGTGCACTCGTAGGCGTAGCTGGAATGAGTTCGGTAGTTGCCACCTCAGGCTCAACCGTTGCTGGCGTAGTTCAAGTCGGCGACACAAGTGTTCTGGAATATCCAGCGACAACGGTAACTGCATCTGGTCCAGAGCAAGTTAATACTTCCATTCAGACCAGCACATCTCGTGCTCAAGCTGCCAGCCGCTCTGACGATCGACAAACTCTTGCCGAAGCTGAAGTAATCGCTGCTGCGGCGACCGTTGACGACCCAACCAGCGATCCAAACGCAGTTATAGATACCACTCCAACAGTTTCAAGTACTGAACGAAAATCACTACAAGCTCTAGCTGCGACTACGGATCAGCTAGATACCTTGGTAGCCCAAGCGCAAGATCAAAAGAATCAACAAGCGCAAATTCTGTTAAGTGAACAGCAGGCTGCTGCAAATGCAAAAGCGCAGGCTGAGGCTGAGCAACAAGCGGCATTGATCGAAGCTGAACGCCTGCGTCAGATTGGCGTTATCGCAGTTCCAATTCAAACCAACTACACCTTAAGTGCACGTTATGGTCAGCGAGGTGGAATCTGGTCGACTGGTTGGCATACTGGTTTAGATTTCCGTGTCAAGAGTGGTACTCCTGTAGTTGCTGCGGCTAATGGAACTGTAATTTCTACCGGTTGGGGTGGCGCTTATGGTTACAGAGTTGAAATCGACCATGGAAATGGTTATGTGACTGCCTACAACCATCTATCGAAAATTGAAATATCAGATGGGCAAGTCACTGCCGGCCAAGAAATTGGAAGAACTGGTACCTCTGGAAACACAACAGGTCCACACTTGCACTTTGAAGTTATTAAAGATGGCGAATTCATGAACCCATCGTCTTGGCTTTGGGGAAACTAAAACTATAGTTTTTCAACTGGTGCGTATCGCAACAGTAAGCGCTTTTCTCCAGCACTCTTGAAATCAATCGTTGCTTCTGCTTTTTCATTCTGGCCAACAACTGCCGTAACAGTTCCCATTCCGAACTTGTCGTGCAAAACTCGATCACCAACCTCGAGCACCATTACTGGTTCATCTCGCTTTTGTGGACGTGATGATCCCGATCCGGAAAGTCCCAGTGGTCCAGGTTCTTCGCCTTGACGATCCACCAGCTCTGCTGGAATTTCCGAAAGGAATCGAGACTCTGGATTGTAATTTGGTTGGCCCCAAGTTGATCTAGCTACTGCCCGCGATAAATACAATCGTTTCATAGCGCGAGTCATGCCAACGTAAGCCAGTCGCCGTTCTTCTTCGAGTTCAGTTGCTGAACCAAGTGCTCGCTGATGCGGAAAGACACCGTCTTCCATTCCAGTCAAAAATACAACTGGGAACTCAAGCCCTTTCGCAGTATGCAAAGTCATGAGAGTTACGACTCCGCCATGTTCTTCACCTGTCGGAATTTGATCAGAGTCTGCAACTAATGAAACGCGTTCCAAGAAATTAGAAAGTGTGGCTACTTCATCTGACTCATTATCTTCAGCAAATTGTTCTTCATATTCTCGAGTTACGTTTTCTAGTTCTGCAATGTTTTCTACTCGAACTTCGTCCTGCGGATCTTTACTAGCGGTTAGTTCCTTTAGGTAACCAGAAGCTTCCATCGCCGCTTCCAGAATTGCACTAGGTCCCGCGCCCGATTCATCGAGGGTGCGCAGGTTTCCGAGCAATCGATTGAACTCAGTGAGTGCAGTAGCCGAACGCGTTGGAAGAGTATGAATTTCTGACAATCTATTCAGCGCTGCACTAAAGGTGATCTTCTCGCGGCGGGCAAATCCTTCAACCGCTTCTTCGGCTTTATCGCCAATGCCGCGGCGAGGAGTATTTAGAATTCTGCGAACCGAGACATCGTCTTCTGGATTGGAGACTGCTCGTAAATAAGCCAGAGCATCCTTGATTTCTTTACGTTCGTAGAATCTGGTGCCGCCAACGACTTTGTAAGGTACGCCACGACGAATGAAAACTTCTTCTACGCTACGAGATTGGTTGTTTGTGCGATAGAAAACTGCAACATCTTTGTACTCAAAGCCATGGTTATCTATTAAGTCTGCAACGTTAGTAACAATAAAGTCAGCTTCATGATGTTCATCATTGGCGGTATAGATAACGATCTTTTCGCCACTTCCCTCTGCAGTCCAAAGTCGCTTTGCTGGCCGGCCAGAATTTTTCTCGATTACTGAGTTCGCACTGGTGAGAATGTTCTGAGTCGATCGATAATTCTGTTCCAAAACCACAGTTTCGGCGTCCGAGTAATCTCGTTCGAATTCGACGATGTTTCGAATGTTTGCCCCACGGAAGGCATAGATACTTTGATCCGCATCGCCAACTACACAAAGTTCGGCAGGAGCTATGCCATCTTTTCCATTACCGACTAGTTCGCGAATCAAAACATATTGTGCGTGGTTAGTATCTTGATACTCGTCAACTAGTACATGTCGAAAGCGCCGATGGTAATGCTCGGCAACGTCTGGGAATGCTTGCAGCAGTGCCACGGTGTGCCCAATTAGATCATCAAAGTCAACGGCGCTAGCCAGCATCAATCTTCGTTGATATTCACCATAAGCCTGAGCGACTGTTTGTTCTTGTGCAGTAACAGCTTTGCTAATCGCATCTTCGTAATCAATTAGTTCATTCTTTAAGTTACTAATTTGGCCAAGTAAGTATTTAGGGCTGTAGGACTTTGGGTCGATGCCCAAGTCTTTTGAAACTAAGGACAGCATTCGAACGGAGTCTTGGGTGTCATAAATCGTGAACGAAGGCTTTAAGTTAAGTCGCTTTGCTTCATTGCGCAGAATCCGGACGCAAGCCGAGTGAAATGTTGAAACCCACATACTTCTGGCCTTCGGGCCAACCATGTGAGCGACACGTTCTTTCATTTCATTCGCGGCTTTATTAGTAAAAGTTATTGCCAGGATTTCGGTGGGAGCGACATTTCGTTCCGCCATTAAATAGGCAATTCGACGCGTTAGGACTCGAGTTTTGCCAGAACCAGCACCCGCGACAACCAACAATGGCGAGCCTGAATGGACTACCGCTTGGCGCTGCGGCGCGTTTAAGTCATTCAAAAGTTGTGAAGGCACACCGACAGTCTACGTAAGCACCCTGACATGGAGTGTTGTGGCATAAAAGAAATAGAGTGGTCGTCGTGAGTAATGAATCCAAGGAACGACTTGAAATCCCTGAAGGCGTGACTCGAGCACTAGTTGTAACTGCGCATCCTGACGATGTGGACTTTGGCGCCGGTGGAACTGTTATGGCTCTGGTTAAGGCGGGCATACAAGTTACATTCTGTATCTGCACTGATGGTGATGCCGGTGGATTTGATGACGCAACCGATCGCTCTGAAATTCCTGCGATACGTCGTGCCGAACAGGTGGCTGCAGCTGCAGTTTATGGCGTAACCGATGTGCGGTTTCTTGGCTACAAAGATGGCTATTTAGAACCAAGCCATGATGTGCAGCGCGACATTGTTCGAGTTATGCGACAGGTTAAACCGCAACTTGTTATTACCCAATCACCTGAGCGAAATTGGGAGCGACTCCCAGCAAGTCACCCAGACCATATGGCTGCTGGCGAAGCTACCGCACGCGCGCTTTATCCAGCTGTACGAAATCCTTACGCCTACCCTGAACTCCGAGACAATGAAGCTCTAGACGCTTGGACCGTTAATTGGCTTTGGTTACAAGGTCACACCGAACCCAATCACTGGGTAGATATGACTGAATTCTTTAGTCGTAAGGTCAAGGCGCTTGAAGCACATGCAAGTCAGACTTCACACATGGAAGATCTAGCGGGCTTGCTTCGTAGTTGGGGCGAAATGCAAGCGGAGTCCGCAGGATTTGAGATCGGACGTCTGGCCGAAGCTTTTCGTCAGATCAAACTCCCTGACTAAACGTTAGAGCGCGTAGGCAATAACAAAATTTGCTAACGTAAGCGCACCAATTAGCGCCCAGTAAAGCTTTTGCTCTGACTTGCGCTTACCAATTGAGTACATCGCAATAATAGCAATCGCAATTATTAGCTTGATTGCAATCTTGGTGTGATCAACTACGTAATCACTATCTAGCGAGCCAGACTCGTGTAGACCTACAAGCAATACTCCAGTTAAAAGTTGGGTGCTGGCACCATGAAGCATCGCAATATTAACGCCGAATGTCTTCTTTATTAGTTCTTTAAAGAAGCCATAACCAATTGCTGCAATTCCAACAAAGTGAAGGAAAAAAAGAGCTTTGTAAAGAATTTCCATAGCTATTCCCATTCAATAGTGCCCGGAGGCTTTGACGTTACATCCAACACTACGCGATTGATTTCCCGAACCTCATTAGTTATTCGATTCGAAATTTTTGCCAATACGTCATAAGGCAATCGGGTCCAGTCGGCGGTCATCGCGTCTTCACTAGATACTGGCCGCAACACAATTGGATGGCCA
>JBDLQS010000125.1:0-5335 GCA_039800445.1 Actinomycetota bacterium | reverse complement strand
ACGGGCACATTGCTAGTTAGAGAAAAAATCCAAATAGTAGCCACGCCATGAAGGCATTAATGACTAACGAATCAAGTCGATCCATTACGCCACCATGACCTGGCAATAAAGAACCCATGTCTTTAATGCCAAGGTCTCGCTTAATCATTGATTCAACTAGATCACCAATGGTTGCAGTCAGCATCATCACAAAGCCAACGATTGCGCCCTCCCACCAGGGTTGATCAAATACGTAAACCCATAGCACTACTCCAACAATTAGCTGAAGAACCAGTGCACCGACAAAGCCTTCCCATGATTTCTTTGGAGAAATCTTTGGTGCCATTGGATGCTTGCCAAAAATCGCACCTGCCGCGTAGCCACCTAAATCAGTAGCAGCAGTTAGCAAGATGAATGCCAGTACTTTCCAGGCTCCGTCTTCTTGTGTGGACAGAAGTACGGCAAAGCCAGCGAGTAACGGAGCGTAAACCAAAGTAAATATCGATCGTGTTACATGGTGAACATAAGCCTCTTGGCCATCTAGGAGACGAACTGTTAGAACTAATAGTGCGCTTGCTACGAATGCAGCAAGTAAACCTTCGACTCCAGAGACCGCAGCTGATACCACTAATGCAGGCGCCAAGATTTGAAGCAGGATGCTCATGCGATCAGATAGCCCAACGGCAAGTGCCTTACTTAACTCGCGGACTGCAAGCATCGCTGCGAAGGCAACCAAGATAGCTTAGAATCGAACGTCAATAAACAGTGACGCGATAACTGTGGCTAGTAGTCCAAGACCAACTGCAGTGGCTACCGGCAAATTTCTTCCGGCTTTACCGTAATCGGTTTGATTTGAAGTCATTGACTAGACCTCTAGAAGTTCAGCTTCTTTGTGCTTAAGCATGTCGTCAATATGAGCAACAGCCTTTGTCGTTAAATCTTCTAGTGCTTTTTCTGCGCGAGCAACTTCGTCTTTACCGGTATCGCCATCTTTAGCCATTTTTTCAAGGGCTTCTTTTGCACTTCGTCGAATATTGCGAATCGCAATCCGAGCATCCTCAGCTTTGGCTTTCGCAACTTTGATGAATTCTTTACGGCGTTCTTCAGTTAGTTGCGGGAATGGCACCCGAACAATTGCGCCATCATTTGAAGGATTAACACCTAAATCAGAATCGCGAATCGCGCGCTCGATTGCGCCCAATGCGGACTTATCAAATGGCGTAACGACTGCTACGCGAGGTTCTGGAGTCTGGATCGAAGCAACTTGCTGCAACGGAGTTGGAGTTCCGTAGTACTCCACCATGATTTTGGAAAACAGGGCAGCATTAGCTCGGCCAGCACGAATTGTGGTGAATTCTTCTCGGGTTACTTCAGTTGCCTTTGCCATTTTTTCTTCGGCATCTTTTAGGGTTTCGTTAATCATGTCTACTCAAATCCTCTAGCGACTTGTCTTAATTAGGGTTCCGACTTTTTCTCCACGAACTGCGCGAGCAATGTTTCCATCTACTAACAAATTGAAAACCACGATAGGCAGATCATTGTCACGGCAGAGGCTAATCGCTGTAGCATCAGCAACTTTAAGGTTTTGAGTTAGCACATCGTCGTGACTTAAGTTTTCGTAACGCTTAGCTGAGGCATTAGTGCGTGGGTCGTCATCGTAAACCCCATCGACACCCTTGGCCATCAATACAACTTCGCAGCCAATTTCTAGTGCGCGCTGAGCGGCGCAACTGTCAGTGCTGAAGTATGGAGTGCCGAGACCGGCGCCAAAGATAACTACCCGACCCTTTTCCAAGTGACGCACGGCGCGACCCGGAATGTAAGGCTCGGCCACTTGGCTCATTGGGATTGCGGTTTGAACTCTAGTAGCAACACCTTGCTTCTCAAGGAAATCCTGAAGCGCTAGGCAGTTCATGACGGTGCCGAGCATACCCATGTAGTCAGCTCGGGCTCGATCCATGCCGCGCTCAGCTAGCTGGGCACCACGGAAATAGTTACCACCACCGATTACAACAGCAACTTCGGCACCAGATTGCACAACTCCGGCAATTTGGCGAGCAATGTCATTAACGACATCTGGATCTACGCCAAGTTTTCCTTCACCAGCAAAGGCTTCACCGGAAAGCTTTAGAAGTACGCGCTTCCAGCCACCTTTTGGAACACCAGGCCAGATGGATTTATCAGATGTGCTCACGCCCTTAATCTTGCCTTACTTACCCGAAAAAGTCTGCACAGACCCCACCAAAATATGGTCCTTATAAAACTTCCCCACAAAATACTTTTGGCGCTATCCCACCGGCTGGATCACAGTCGGGAGCTAGCGCCAAAAGAGGCTAGAGATTGCTAGTTAGCCAGCAATTTCAATTCGGGTGAAGCTTGTGATGCTAGTTCCGGCTTCTTCCAGAACCTGCTTAACAGACTTCTTGTTATCGATAACTGAGGACTGCTCTAGTAGGCAGTTGTCCTTGAAGAATCCGTTTACGCGGCCTTCGACAATCTTTGGAAGTGCAGCTTCTGGCTTACCTTCTTCTTTGGCAGTTTCCAGAGCAATGTGCTTTTCGTTTTCAACTACATCTGCCGGAACTTCTTCCCGAGTTAGGTAAGTTGGGCGCATTGCAGCGATCTGCATGGCAGCGCTGCGAGCAGCATCTTCAGATCCTGAATAGGAAACCAAAACGCCAACAGCTGGTGGCAAATCTGCCGAGCGACGGTGCATGTAAACCGCAACGTCACCTTCGTGATTGGCAACACGACCAAGTTCGATCTTTTCGCCGATTACTACAGCCATATCTGCAACTGCTTGTTCTGCGGTCTTACCGCTACCAAGAGTAAGTGCGGCAGCTGCTGCGGAATCCTTAGCGCCAGCTGACTTAACTGCAGCTGCAATCTCGTCACCGAGCTTTAAGAAGTCTTCGCTCTTTGCTACGAAGTCAGTTTCGCAAAGTAGTTCAACTAGAACACCTGCATTCTGAGCCACGATGCCAGCTGAAGTTTCCCGCTCTGCACCACGCTTTGCAGCTTTAGCAGCTCCAGAGATACGTAGGAGCTCTACAGCCTTATCGAAATCACCGTTTGATTCTTCAAGTGCTTTCTTGCACTCCATCATTCCGGCTGAAGTAATGTCGCGAAGTTTCTTTACGTCCGCGGCTGAAATAGACATGATTTATTTCCTTTTAGTTTTGGGGTCAGTAGGTTTTGGGTAATTAGTTTTGTAACTGCTGGCAAAGTTATGCCCGCAGTTACGAATGCTTATTCAGCAGCAGGTGCTTCGGCAGCTGGAGCTGCATCTGCAGTTCCAGTTAGAAGTTCCTTTTCCCAATCAGCAAGTGGCTCAACTGCTGTATCTGCAGGTGCACCAGCAACTGCACCGCCAGCGCGTGCCATCAAGCCATCAGCAATTGCATCTGCAATTACGCGAGTTAGTAAACCAACTGCGCGAAGTGCATCGTCATTTCCTGGAATTGGGTAGTCCACAACATCTGGATCACAGTTGGTGTCAAGAATGCCAACAACCGGGATGTTTAGCTTGTGGGCTTCGCCAACTGCAATGTGCTCTTTGTTTGTGTCAACAACCCAAATTGCACTTGGAAGTTTCTGCATATCGCGAATACCAGTTAGCACAAGTTCCAACTTTTCTTTTTCGCGACGAAGAACTAGAAGTTCTTTCTTGGTCAGACCTGAACCAGCAACATCATCAAAGTTGATCTGCTCTAGTTCCTTCATGCGAGAAATACGCTTTGAAACGGTCTGGAAGTTTGTAAGCATTCCACCTAACCAGCGGTGGTTTACGTATGGCATACCAACGCGAGCAGCTTCAGTTGCAATTGCTTCCTGAGCTTGCTTCTTGGTGCCAACGAAAAGAACAGTGCCACCGTGAGCTACGGTTTCGCGAACGAATTCGTAAGCGCGGTCAATGTAAGCAAGTGACTGCTGCAAATCGATGATGTAAATGCCATTGCGCTCAGTGAAAATAAAGCGCTTCATTTTTGGGTTCCAGCGGCGGGTCTGGTGTCCGAAGTGAACACCGTTATCCAGCAGCTGTCGCGTCGATACGACGGCCATGGTTGTACTCCTATTTCTTAGGCTGGCGTTAACCAACCTCATTGCGGTTTGTATGACTTCGGTTGAAGTCATCCTTGGTTCTCGTGTCGGAGACCGCCCGTTGCCAGGACCGATGGTCTATCGATTCACTTTGTTGAACCTGTGAAGTCACCTATTGCTAGGTGCAACCCCTAGTTTATGGGGGTTTTGATGTCCTAAAAACCACAGCCTGAGCCATTCCACAGCAGGCTTGGCAGGATTGGGGACCAATCGAATCAAGGCGATCCTTGTTCCATGAAAAATCTGACTTTTCGCCGAAAATTTGGGGTTTTGGCCATTGCTACCGTGATTACGGCTGGATTACTCCAGCCCAGCCCAGCCCATGGGACAAAGCAATGGGATTGGCCAATGAAACCAGCTTCGCTCAGTGCCGGCTTTGATCGCCCTGCCCAGAATTGGTTGCCAGGTCATCGCGGGGTTGATCTGGTTGGGCAAAGTGGCGATCAAGTTCTAGCCGCTGGCAATGGCGTCATTTCCTTTGCTGGTCAAGTTGCTGGCAAAGGCGTGGTCGTAATCAAGCACGGAAAACTTCGAACAACTTACGAACCTGTGACTGCCTCTGTATCTGTTGGATCCAGGATTCGAGTTGGTGATGTGATCGGAACACTTAGTGCAGGTGAAAGTCACTGCTCATCTCAAGCAACAGTTAGCTGTTTACATTGGGGATTACTTCGGGGCGAGAAATACTTGAATCCACTTTCGCTAGTTCAAAAGCGAGTGCGGTTACTGCCTACGCACGGGGATGGGCTTGTTCAAACACTGCACGGAGTCGGTCCATAGACACGTGCGTATAAAGCTGTGTGGTTGCCAAACTTGAGTGACCGAGAATTTCTTGCACTGCTCTAATATCTGCGCCACCTTCAATTAAGTGCGTAGCCGCCGAATGTCGCAAACCATGAGGCCCAAGATCTGGCACACCTTCCAGGCTCGATAAAACTTCGTGCACCATAGTGCGTACAACTCGTTGATCAATTCGCTTTCCGCGAGAACCTAAGAACAGCGCAGCGCCACTTGAATCAGTTGCAAGTGCGGGGCGAGCGATGGCTAAATACTTCTCGACAGTTTTCTCAGCGATTGCGCCATATGGCACGACTCGCTCTTTCGAACCTTTACCAAGAACTCGGATGGTTCTCCGCGTTGGATCAAGGTCGTGAATATCAAGTCCAACCAATTCACCAACACGAATTCCAGTTGCATACAAAAGTTCCAGCATTGCTTGGTCACGAATGTGAGTTGGCGAATTGTCATCCGCCCG
>JBDLQS010000124.1:0-4175 GCA_039800445.1 Actinomycetota bacterium | reverse complement strand
AAGAACCAAGGATCAATCTTTGTGGCCTCAAATACTTGTTCAACGGTAGCGCCTGCCCACAATGCCAACTGCACCTGATTGAGTCTTCCATCAGTTGGAATCTTCATCTTGGTTAACAAATCTGCAATGTCGATTGACTTTGGATCTTGGGACCAGACGAAAAGGTTTTCTTTGCGCTCGATCGAACGCAGGGCCTTATGTAGTGCTTCAGTGAAGTTACGACCAATCGCCATAGCTTCGCCAACTGACTTCATGGTTGTAGTTAACGTCTGATCAGCATTTGGGAATTTTTCAAATGCAAAGCGTGGAATTTTCACGACTACGTAATCAAGCGTCGGTTCAAATGAAGCTGGGGTTTCCTTAGTGATGTCGTTTGGAATTTCATCCAGGGTGTAGCCAATTGCTAGACGGGCAGCGATTTTTGCAATTGGGAAACCAGTTGCCTTACTTGCTAGTGCTGATGATCGGGAAACTCGAGGATTCATTTCGATCACAATGATGCGGCCATCGGCTGGGTTAACTGCAAACTGAATGTTGCAGCCACCAGTATCAACACCTACGGCGCGAATAATTGCGATACCAAGGTCGCGAAGTTTTTGGAACTCACGATCGGTCAAAGTCATCGATGGCGCAACCGTTATCGAGTCACCAGTGTGAACACCCATTGGATCCACATTCTCAATGGAGCAAACAACAACTACGTTGTCTTTGTTGTCGCGCATTAACTCAAGTTCATACTCTTTCCAGCCAATGATGGACTCTTCGAGCAAAACTTCAGTCGTTGGGCTCGCTTGCAAACCAAGGCCAGCGATGCGATGTAGATCTTCTTCGTTGTATGCAATACCCGAACCAGCTCCACCCATGGTGAATGACGGACGAACGACAACTGGGTAACCAAGTTGTGTTACGCCATCAAGGCAATCCTGCATGGTGTGGCAAACAAATGACTTAGCACTTTCACCACCAATGTCGGCAACAATCTGGCGGAACATTTCTCGGTTTTCACCACGTTCAATCGCATCAACATCGGCCCCGATTAGTTCAACGTTGTATTTATCAAGTACGCCATTTTTGAAAAGTGCAATTGCGGTATTTAATGCAGTCTGGCCACCAAGTGTTGGCAGTAGTGCATCTGGGCGCTCTCGCTCAATGATGGTGGCAACTACTTCTGGAGTAATTGGCTCAATGTAAGTGGCATCGGCAAACTCTGGATCAGTCATGATGGTCGCAGGATTGCTATTGACCAGAATTACTCGCAGGCCTTCTGCTTTTAGAACTCGGCAAGCTTGAGTTCCCGAGTAATCGAATTCACATGCCTGACCAATCACAATTGGACCAGAACCAATAACCATTACCGATTTGATGTCGCTGCGACGTGGCATTAGCGCTTGCCCTCCATCAGTTCAACAAATCGATCAAATAAGTAAGCCGAATCGTGCGGACCAGCCGCAGCTTCGGGGTGATACTGAACGCTAAAGGCTGGAACGTCTACGCACTCCAGACCTTCAACAACATTGTCATTAAGGCAAATGTGACTTACTCGCACGGTGCCATAAGGAGTTTGAGAGTCGCGATCAATCGGAGCATCTACTGCGAATCCATGATTGTGCGCGGTGACTTCAACTTTGTTCGTTTTGCGATCCATCACCGGTTGATTAATTCCACGATGGCCATAGCGAAGTTTGTAAGTTCCAAATCCAAGGGCGCGGCCCAAGATTTGATTGCCAAAGCAGATTCCAAAGAATGGTCGCTTGGCATCAAGCGTTGCTTGCACAAGTGATATGGCGTGCAACGCAGTTGCTGGATCACCTGGACCATTTGAAACGAAGATGCCATCTGGACCTGCGGCAAGTAAGTCTTCAGCGGATATGTTTGCGGGTACCACATGCACTTCGATCCCCCGCTGGGCCATTAAGTGCGGAGTCATCGACTTAATTCCTAAGTCAAGAGCTGCGACCTGAAACTTCTTAGTTCCGATAGCAGGGACTACATAAGTTTGCTTGGTGGAAACCGTTTCAGAAAAACTTGCACCTGCCATTTCGGGCACTTCGCGAACTTTGTTTAACAAGGATTCAATGTCCTGTTCGGCAGCTGTGCCCGAGAAGATTCCAACGCGCATCGCACCATGTTCGCGCAAGTGCCGAGTCAATGCGCGAGTATCAACATCGCTGATGCCAACTACATTTTGCTTTCTTAGCTCATCATCAAGACTTATTGTGGATCGCCAGTTTGATGGTCGGCGAGCTGGATCGCGTACTACGTACCCAGAAACCCAAATCTGTTGTGACTCATCATCTTCATCATTCCAACCAGTGTTGCCAATATGCGGAGCAGTTTGGACTACTACTTGGCCACAATACGAAGGGTCGGTGATCGTCTCCTGGTAGCCAGTCATTCCAGTTGAGAAGACTGCTTCACCAAAAGCACTTCCATCGGCACCATATGAACGACCTGTGAATACTTGACCATCTTCAAGTACTAGGACGGCTCGGGTCATGCGTTGAGTTCTCCATTCAGCACAGTTGGTTTACCGCGATAGAACGTTGCAACAACTTTGCCGGGAAGGGTGCGTCCTGCGTACGGGGTGTTTCTACTTGCACTTACAGTCTTTCGTGCGTCTACTTCTTGGCTTGCACGGGGATCAAAAATTACCAAGTTTGCTGGTGAACCCACTTCGATTGGCTGACCTTGGGTGCTGACTCGACCAATCTGGGCTGGTGCTACTGACATGCGATCTGCAACCGCGGCCCAATTCATTAGACCGGTCTGGACCATAGTTTCGTAGACCACACTCAAAGCGCTTTCTAAGCCAGTCATGCCAAAGGCGGCTGCCGTCCACTCGCAGTCTTTATCTTCGGAAGGATGCGGCGCATGATCAGTTGCCACGATGTTGATCGTTCCATCTGCTAATCCTGCGCGAACTGCTTCTACGTCTGCCTTGGTGCGAAGCGGTGGATTAACTTTGTAAATTGGATCATAGGATTCAACCACATCGTCGGTGAAGTACAAGTGATGCGGTGTTACCTCTGCAGTGACATTAATCCCGCGAGACTTAGCCCAGCGGATAATTTCAACACTTCCCGCAGTTGAAAGATGGCAAACGTGCAATCTCGAACCAACATGGTGTGCCAGAAGCACGTCACGCGCAATGATTGCTTCTTCAGCAACTGCTGGCCACCCGGCAAGACCTAACTTGCCTGAAATTACGCCTTCATTCATTTGGGCGCCTTCAGTTAGTCTTGGTTCTTGTGCGTGCTGAGCAACTACGCCATCGAATGCCTTGACGTATTCCAAAGCCCGACGCATTAAAGCTGCATCATGCACACATTTACCGTCATCACTAAACACTCGGACTGCGGCTGCGCTATCTGCCATCGCACCTAATTCAGCAAGCGCCGTTCCTTCAAGTCCCATAGTGACTGCGCCAACTGGACGAACATCTACTAATCCAGCTTCTTGACCTAGTCGCCAAACTTGCTCAACAACACCTGCGGTATCGGCAACCGGATTGGTGTTTGCCATCGCATGGACGGCAGTGAAACCACCCATTGCTGCGGCGCGACTTCCAGATAAAACCGTTTCGGCATCTTCGCGACCTGGTTCACGTAAGTGCGTGTGCAGATCTACTAAGCCAGGTAAGGCAATGCAGCCTGAACCATCTACAGTTTGGTCAGCGGATAAACCTTTGCCAATTTCAGCGATCACACCATCTTTGACAACAATGTCAGTTGGCTTGCCATCCAGAATTGCGACGCCCTTGATTACATAACTTGTCATAGCACTGCTTGCCACTACATTGACTCCGATCCACCGAGAATTAAGTACAGGACAGCCATGCGCACGCTTACGCCGTTGGCAACTTGCTCGACAATCACCGAGCGCTGGGAATCCGCTACATCTGCAGAAATTTCCATACCTCGGTTCATTGGACCAGGGTGCATAACGACCGCAGACTCAGAAAGTCGATTCATTCGTGTCACGTTCAAGCCATAGCGATTGCTGTATTCGTGAGCATTTGGGAAGTAAGCCGCATTCATGCGCTCGCGTTGTACGCGCAACATCATGACTGCGTCGGAACCTTCAAGAGATGCATCAAGATCGTATGAAACTTCACAATCCCAGTCTTCAACGCCATACGGCAGCAAGGTTGGCGGTGCTACTAGGCGCACTTTGGC
>JBDLQS010000123.1:0-9384 GCA_039800445.1 Actinomycetota bacterium | reverse complement strand
TAAGTGAAGGATCAACCGTTGCTTCCACTGGAAACATGGTCTACCTCGCGTTGCGTCCGTTGTTACTTGACTTCGTTTTGAGTATGCCTCGTGGCGCCGCTGTGGTTTATCCCAAAGATGCCGCGGCAATAGTTGGGCTAGCGGATATTTATCCAGGATGCGTCGTTGTTGAAGCGGGCGTTGGATCTGGAGCACTGTCGTGTTCACTCTTGCGCGCCATTGGTTCCGAAGGCTACTTATATAGCTTCGAACGTCGGGAAGATTTTGCCAAGATCGCTAAGAAAAACGTCACTAATTTTTTCGGTACCGAGCCAGATAACTGGCAAGTGACATTGGGAGACTTGCAAGAGGAAGTTACTGCATTACCGGTGGCAAGTGTTGATCGCGTGGTTTTAGACATGCTGGCACCTTGGGAGTGCGTAGATGCAATTGCACATGTACTTCGACCAGGTGGCGTGGTAATTGCGTATGTGGCGACTACCACCCAAATGTCCCGATTTGTTGAAGACCTGCGTTTGGATAAGCGGTGGACCAATCCAGAAGGTCAGGAGTTAATCGCCAGACCATGGCACCTTGAAGGGCTAGCGGTACGTCCGAATCACCGAATGCAGGGTCACACTGGTTTCTTGGTGACCGCTAGGAAACTGGCGCCTGGAGTAGTACTTCCAGCCCGAAGAATTCGCCCAACGAAAGGCGGATTAGATACTGTTGCTGAAGTAGCGAATAACGCAGATTTAGGTGAGGAGGCAGCTGATGACTGAGTCGACAAATGCAGATCAGTTGCGCTCGTTGAACACTCGGATTGATGATCTATCCGAGTCCAATGCCAAATTGACTGCAACTCTGCGCGAGGCCAGAGAGCAAATCATTGGACTTAAAGAAGAAGTTGATCGTCTAAGTGCCCCACCTAATGGCTATGCGATCTACCTAGGTCCGGCAGCCGATGAACTAGTGGATGTAACGATCAATGGCCGCAAGATGCGAGTTGCCATGGCACCAGAAGTTGATCGAGAGTTCCTGCGACCAGGCCAAGAAGTAATCCTTAACGAGTCAATGAACGTTGTTGTCGCTGGAACTTTTGATGACCAAGGTGAGATTGTCATCTTCCAAGAAGTTCTTGAAGATGGTTTGCGTGCCATAGTTTCAGGCAGAAGTGATGAAGAACGCGTTATTCACTTAGCAGCGCCTTTGCGCGACGTGCCATTGCGATCTGGTGATAGTTTGCTGGCTGACATGAAGGCTGGTTACGCCTTCGAACGAATTGCCAAATCTGAAGTAGAAGATTTAGTTCTAGAAGAAGTTCCAGACATCAACTACGAAGACATCGGCGGACTAGGTGACCAGATCAACACGATTAGAGATGCCGTGGAATTACCTTTCTTGCATCCAGAACTTTTCAAGGAGTACGAACTAAAGCCACCAAAGGGAATTTTGCTTTATGGTCCGCCAGGGTGTGGAAAGACTTTAATCGCCAAGGCGGTCGCAAATTCGCTAGCTAAGAAAGTTTCCGAAATGTCGGGCGTTGGCGAAGGACGTAGTTACTTCCTGAACATTAAGGGCCCAGAGCTTCTCAACAAATTCGTTGGTGAAACTGAGCGACAGATTCGCATTATCTTCCAACGCGCTCGGGAAAAGGCAAGCGAAGGCACACCAGTAATTGTTTTCTTCGACGAAATGGATTCGCTGTTTCGTACTAGAGGTAGTGGAGTCTCTAGCGATGTGGAAAACACAATCGTTCCCCAATTACTCAGTGAGATCGATGGCGTCGAAAGCCTTGAGAATGTAATCGTCATTGGCGCATCTAACCGCGAAGATATGATTGATCCAGCAATCCTGCGTCCAGGGCGCCTGGATGTAAAGATCAAGATCGAACGTCCAGACGCGCAAGCTGCAATAGATATCTTTGGTAAGTACCTAACGACTGACTTGCCGTTGAGCCACGTTGATTTGGCTGAACATGGAAACGATGCGCAGAAGACCGCAACCGCCATGATTCAACGCGTGGTTGAAGAGATGTATTCCACGACACCTAATAATGAGTTTCTCGAAGTTACCTACGCTAATGGTGATAAAGAAGTGCTCTACTTCAAGGACTTTAGTTCGGGTGCCATGATTGAAAACATCGTGAGTCGCGCAAAGAAAGCCGCAATTAAGTCATTCCTTACCGTTGGCGAAAAGGGAATAACCATCGAGCACTTACTCCAAGCCTGCCTAGATGAATTCCATGAGAACGAAGATTTGCCTAACACTACAAATCCGGATGACTGGTCTCGCATTTCAGGCAAGAAGGGTGATCGCATCGTGTTTATGCGCACTTTGATTCATGGCAAGAAGGGTGACGATTCTGGCCGCAGCATCGACACTTCGTTGTCACCTAACCCATTCGCCTAAGGTTTCCAGTATGTCTGTTCGCCGCGTTATGGGCATCGAGTCCGAGTTTGGGATTTCTAACCCACGTGATTCAAGTGCCAATCCAATGCTGCTATCTAGTCAGGTAGTAAATGCTTACGGCAATGAAGTGATGCCAAATCGAATCCGTCGAATGCGTTGGGATTATGACGTCGAGTCACCTTTACGAGATGCGCGAGGCTTTGACATGAGCCGTGCCGAAGCTGATCCAAGTCAGTTAACAGATGATGACTACGGTTTGGCGAACTTAGTTCTTCCTAATGGAGCTAGGTACTACGTTGATCACGCACATCCGGAATACGCTTCGCCAGAAGTTACAAATCCATTAGATGCTGCGCTTTGGGACACCGCGGGGGATCGAATCATAGAACGCAGTGCTCGGTTAGCCAGCACTTTATCTGGTGAACTAATCACGGTTTACAAGAACAACACTGACGGCAAGGGTGTGAGTTACGGAACACATGAGAACTACCAAGTTCTTCGGGAAGTTCCGTTTGGTGATCTTGTTAAGTACCTGACTCCTTTCTTTGTCACCAGGTGTATTTTTGCAGGAGCCGGCCGAGTCGGATTAGGACAAGAGAACATCGAACCTGGTTTCCAAATCAGCCAACGTGCGGATTTCTTTGAGGCTGAGGTTGGATTAGAGACCACGTTACGCAGACCAATTATTAATACCCGCGATGAGCCACATGCCGATCCAGATTTGTTTCGCCGTCTGCACGTCATCATTGGCGATGCCAACATGTCACAGCGAATCAATTACTTAAAGATGGGCACTACAGCGATCGTGCTCAGCATGATCGAGGCAGGATTCCTGAATCTTGATTTTGAACTTTACGATCCAGTCACATCAATGCACTTAGTAAGTCATGATTACAAGTTTGAAACCAAACAACGTCTGCGCGATGGTTCCGAGATGTCAGCTTTAGAGATTCAAAAGTATTACCAGCGCAGTGCTGTCGAATTCATCGAAACATCTGATGAAACTGATGAGATGACCATCGATGTAGTTTCGCATTGGGGTCGAATTCTTAAAGCACTCGAGAATGATCCGATGTCGCTGGTAAATGAAGTCGATTGGATCACCAAGCTGTCGGTTCTAAATGGGTACCGAAACCGTGATCAATTACTTTGGAACGATTCCAGATTGGCTGCAATTGACATTCAGTTCGCTGATTTGCGCCCAGACAAAGGTCTGGCTCGGGTACTTCAACAAAAAGGAAAGATGGATCTGCTGTTCACTGAAGAACAGGTTGCACAGGCGGTTGCCAAGCCACCGGCTGATACCAGGGCATATTTCCGTGGAACTTGCGTAGCAAAATACGTAGATCAGGTCGCAGCGGCTTCGTGGGATTCCGTGATTCTGGACTTGGGTCCTGATGTTCCATTGAAGCGAGTTTCCACACCAGATGCACTGGGTGGGACATTTTCCGCAGCTTCTGATCTATTTGAGCGCTCTGAGTTGGCTACTGATCTGCTGGCTAACCTTAAGCCAGAACATGTCTTGGCATAAGGTTTGTATTACTGGAATAGTCTGATGTGTAGCAGTGCACGTTATTCAATGAAATGGGGTTCGAGATGAGCGAGCGCGAGTTTGCTAAAGGTAACTCCGATCGAGAGCAGTCCGCAGAATTTGAGCCACTTCCATCGGCTTCGAGTTCAGACTTGGACGTTACTGACTTACTAGATGCAATTGACTTAGTACTTGAAGAAAATGCCGAAGAGTTCGTTAAGGGATTTGTGCAAAAGGGCGGCCAGTAAGTGTCATCTGGCAGACTCGACAAACGAATTTTTGGAATTGAAACCGAGTTTGGCGTAACCTGCACATTTCAAGGACAACGTCGATTAACCCCTGATGAAGTAGCGCGCTATCTGTTTAAGCGCGTGGTTTCCTGGGGCCGAAGTTCAAATGTATTCCTAACTAATGGCGCACGTCTCTACTTAGACGTTGGTAGTCATCCAGAGTATGCAACTGCTGAGTGTGATGATTTTCATGACCTCATTGTTCAGGACAAAGCTGGTGAGCGAATTCTTGCCGAGCTGATTATTGACGCGCAAGAGCGCTTGCTCGAAGAGGGCATTGAAGGCGAGATTTATTTATTCAAGAACAACACAGATTCTGGCGGCAACTCTTATGGCTGCCATGAGAACTTTTTGATTAAGCGACGCCAGGATTATTTGGAGCAAATCGAAGCGCTATTACCGTTTCTTATTACCAGGCAATTGATTTGTGGCGCTGGCAAGGTTCTCACAACCCCAAGAGGGACCATTTACTCACTTTCACAGCGTGCAGACCACATGTGGGAGGGCGTTTCAAGTGCAACAACACGATCGCGGCCAATTATTAACACCCGAGATGAACCACATGCTGACTCGGAAGCATTCCGACGCCTGCATGTAATAGTTGGCGACTCCAATATGTCCGAGATGACAACCTTGTTGAAAGTTGTCTCCATGGACTTTGTTTTGCGTTTACTCGAGACGGGCAATCTGAAGAAGGACTTCACGCTGGAAAATCCAATCCGTGCGATTCGTGATGTTTCGCATGACATCACAGGATTAGCTTCAGTTACTTTGAATTCTGGATCAACTATGAGCGCACTAGAGATGCAGTGGGCTTACCTTGAGATGGTCAAGAGCTATGTGGCAACTGGCGACATGAATATGACTAAAGAGCATGACATAGCGCTAGAACTTTGGGAACGAACATTGACTGCCGTAGAAACCGGAAACCATTCGTTGATTGCCCAGGACATAGATTGGGCAATCAAGAAGCAACTTGTGGATTCGTATCGAGACAAGAACAACCTTGAACTAGATTCGCCCCGAATAGCTCAACTTGATCTGATGTATCACGACATTACCCAAAGCAGGGGATTGTTCTACTTGCTGCAAAAGAACGGGCGAGCAAACCGTGTCACAACAGATGCTGAAATTTTGACTGCCCAAACTGTGCCACCACAGACCACGCGCGCAAAATTGCGCGGGGACTTCATTGCAGCTGCTCAGGATGCAGGTAAAGACATCAGCGTCGATTGGGTCCATCTAAAGATGAATGACCAATCTCAGCGAACAGTATTGTGCAAGGACCCTTTTGCCAGTGTGGACGAACGCGTTCAAAAGCTAATCGACACCATGCAGGAGACCGTAACTTCCTGATTGTAGGATTGCGTTATGTTTACGCGAACCTCCGTTTTAGTCATTTCAGCAGCACTAGTTCTTACTGGCTGCTCAGCCTCGTCTGATGATGCAGCGCCTGCTGCTTCGGCACCCACTGATGCAGTGCCTGCTTTAACCGGTACGCCAGTTAGTGTTGAAGTTTCCGGTGACGCTGGATCAGAGCCAATCGTTTCCATCACACCAGGTGATCCAGTTACTGAATTACAGGTGACTGATGTAATTGTTGGTACTGGCGATCCACTTCCAGCTGGAGCAACGCTAACGGCTGATTATGTTGGGTATGGCGGAGCTACCGGACAGATGTTTGATGCTTCATGGGTTCGTGGCGAACCTGCTACCTTCCCATTAGACAACGTGATTTTAGGTTGGCAACAAGGACTAGTTGGAATGCAGATCGGTGGTCGACGCCTACTAGTGATCCCAGCCGAACTTGGTTACGGCAATAATCCACCTCCAGGCAGTGGCATTGAACCTGGCGAAACCTTGATCTTCGTAGTTGACCTAGTAAGTTTTGAGTAGTTCAGAGACCGCACCAAACATTCACATAGTAGATAGAGGAACAAATGCAGGCGCCAGAGTTTGACTTTCCAGAAGGTCCAGCACCAACTGAGTTAGTTATTGAAGATATGCAGGTTGGAGATGGAACTGAAGCTGGTCCAGGCCAGACTGTCACAGTTCACTATGCAGGTATTGATTTTGAGACCGGCGAGCAGTTTGATTCTTCCTGGGACCGTGGCGAGTCAATCGAGTTTCGTCTTAAAGGCCTAATCGTTGGCTGGCAAGAAGGTATTCCTGGCATGAAAGTTGGCGGTCGTCGCAAACTAACCATTCCACCAGAGATGGCATATGGTGCTGCAGGTAGTGGTCACAGACTCTCTGGCAAAACTCTAGTTTTCATCATCGATCTACTAGCTGTTTCCTAAATCATGGCAAGAGCACGCACCGAGCGTATGCTCAACTTGCTCTTTGTCTTGCTTAATTCCAGAACACCATTGACTCGGGAACAGATACGTGAGCGCGTGCCAGGCTATGGCGATTCAAACGAGGCATTCGAGAGGATGTTTGAGCGAGATAAGGCATCCCTCAGAGACTTAGCGATCCCAGTCGAGACTAAGCCGGTTGACCTGTTTCATGATGACGTTCTTGGCTATCGCATTGATCGATCCGACTGGTTAATGCCAGAGATCTCAATCTCTGCTGAAGAGCGAACTTACTTAAGTCTGGCTGCCAGCGCTTGGCAAAATGCTCAACTCAGCACTGCCGCCAAGCAGGCGGTATCGAGTGTGGATGCCAGAGAACAAAGTGCCGAGATATCTGTGCCGGTCTCACTCGCAAAGGGTCGCAGGCATATTACCGAAATCCTTGCTGCTATAGCCAACAGCAAGACGGTCATCTTTGAATACGTTGGACTGAATCAATCTGAAGTTGGGAAGCGAACCATTGATCCTTGGCGAGCACTTCTTCATTCTGGGCACTGGTACCTAATTGGTTTTGATCAAGAAAAGGGTGAAGTCAGAACTTTTCGCACTGACCGGATTGTTGGCGACTTAGTTGAGACTAAGCACGACATCTTGGAGCCAATGCCTAAGGACTTCGATTTGTCCGTTATTACCGAGAGCTGGGAGAACTCGGATACAGCCGCAACTATTGCCACGGTTTTGGTACGTCCTGGTCGGGCGGCTTCACTTCGAGTTCTAGCAACTGCATGTGAGATCGGAGATAAGTGGGATGAGCTGACTATTCCATACCATCACGAGTCTCAATTGGTAGGTCTAATCGCAAGTGCTTGTGATGTCACCCGAGTAACGGCTCCACAGTCACTACACGATTCAGTAACTCGAGTGGTTACCACAACTTTGTCGGTGCATAACTATGGCAAATGATCTCGAACTACTAATCAAGTTGCTGCCGTGGTTGGTAGCCAACAATGGCGCCTCACTTTCTGAGGTAGCCAGTCATTTCGAAATCTCTGAAAAGTACGCACTAGAACTCATTGGCCAACTAGTAGTCACTGGACCATCGCAAGCCGGCGGGGGATTAGTCGATATTGACTTTGAAGATTCGGATTCCATCTTTGTGTCAGATGCCAAAGCTTTAGACCGTCCAGTGAAGCTTTCTGAGTTTGAAGCTTCATCATTACTAGGCGGCTTGCACTATTTGGAGCAATTCCCAAATCTCGTCGACTCAGAAATTGTCGTTGGCTTAATTCGTAAGATTCAACAAGCGCTCCCGAATGTTGATAACCCCATCAATGTTGTGGCTGCTCCAATCTCTGCTGACATTAACTCAGTGGTCAACGAAGCAATCAGCTCGCAGCTATCGATCGAGATTAAGTATGCAGGGGTAACCAAAGACGATCTTTCGGTAAGAACTATTGATCCTGTGAAGACTTACTCGCAGGACGATTTCGTCTATTTGAAATCATGGTGTCGAAATTCTCAGGCATGGCGAAGTTTCCGGATGGATCGAATCCTAGAAGCAACCTTGGGGGATGATGCCATTAACATTCCTGACCAAGACGAACCTCTCGAAGCTGAGCGCAAGTACTTGGCGGCGATTGAATTGGACAAGGCCTATTACGGCCAATTAGACCAGGTAGATATCGTCAGTTTCAAGGAATACATGTGGCACGCAGTGGAGGTCGAGTTACGGGTCTATTCCCAAGATTGGCTGGTGTCTATGATTTTGGCCTCAGGAGGACGCGTCAAGGCTGTGAGGCCTCCTGAACTGATTGCCGCCTTGGTCGCTAGGGCGTCGGCCTGGGAGTGATTAAACCTTGATGAATGAGGTAACTTTGATTAAGGATATTAGGGAGAACAGCCAATGAGGAATCCAACACTGTGGGCCGTGTTAATACTTATTGCCATTGTGCTATTCGGTGCTCGTCGCCTGCCAGACGCTGCCAAGAGTATTGGGCAATCCATAAAGGCATTTAAGTCTGAGATGGAACCTGAAAAGACAGACGATCCTAACGACCCTGAATCTGGATCAATAGATTCAACTAAGTCTTAGGTTGCAAGTGGCTGACTTAACAGCTGACGATGCCAAGCTCGGCGCAATGACGCTTGTCGAACACTTCAGTGAATTAAGAAAACGACTAGTTCGAAGTGCTCTAGCACTAATAATCTGCACTATTGCAGTTTGGAATCAATTCTCTGATATCTTTGCTGTGATTAGGGCACCGTATGACAGTGTTCAAGGTTTAGGTTCAAATGCCGTACTGGCACTTACTGGCGTGACTAGTGGTTTTTCACTTCAGCTTCGAGTTTCACTTGCCGCAGCTTTTGTTTTATCCAGCCCGATTTGGATTTATCAACTCTGGCGATTTATCTCACCAGGCTTAAAGCATAACGAGCGTAAATGGGCTTATGCATTTACTGCTGTAGCGGTGCCGCTGTTTTCCTGTGGCGTGTTACTTGCGTATTTTGTTATGCCTCGAATGCTCGACATTCTCTTCGAGTTCACTCCAAGCGATGTCGAGAATGTTACGAGTGTCGAAAGTTACTTGAGCTTTTTCCTTCATCTCACATTGTTTTTCGGAATTGGATTCCTATTGCCACTTGTACTAGTCACACTGAACTTCGCCGGGATTCTCTCAGGTGAACGTCTAAAGGCAGCCTGGCGCTGGTTGGTATTAGGCAGTTTTGTATTTGGAGCGGTAGCAACACCTAATGGTGATCCGCTTGCTATGACATTTGTTGCTTTGCCTATGATCGCGATGAGTTTCATCGCTGTCGGAATTGCTTTGGTCAATGATCGCCGTCGGGAACGCGCAGTCGAAGCAGACTAGGCAGA
>JBDLQS010000122.1:0-4220 GCA_039800445.1 Actinomycetota bacterium | reverse complement strand
GCAAGTGGCTTTGTGCCTGAGCCGTTAACTGTCCCTGGTGCATTTAGTGCAATGGGTGGATTGCTTAGCAATATCGAAGACTTAGCCAAATGGGTAGCTGGCTTTCAATCAGCCTGGAACGAAAATTCTGATCACCCATTACAAAAGTGGAGTCGACGCGAGATGCAAGAACCACAGCGTCATGCTCGCACCACTGCATTTACTGATCCGCACACTGACCAAATCAAATCAATCACAACGTCTTACGGCTATGGCTTGTTAGTTGATGACGATTCTTTATTAGGTCGCTTTGTTTCGCACAGCGGTGGCTACCCAGGTTTTGGATCGCACATGCGTTGGCATCCAGAATCTGGATGGGGAATCGTGGCACTGGGCAATCGAACGTACGCTCCGATGATGCCGGCCGCGACTGAGGCAATGAACATGATCATCCGTGATTACTTCGATGCAGGTTCAGATGTGGAATCTAAACTTTGGTCAGAAACCGTTAAAGCAATGTTTGCGATCGAAGAATTGCTTGCTACTGGAAATCAATCGATTGCCGATGAATGGTTTGCTGTGAACATGGATTTGGATCAACCAAGATCAGAACGAATGGCAGCACTGTCTGGAGTTGTTGGAACTGAATCCAAAATCTCTCGAGTCAGCAAGAGCCTGACGAGCAATACCCCAGCTCATGCGAAATGGCAGGTATCTGGCAGTTCTGGATTAGTAGAAATTGAAATCCTTTTAACCCCAACTAAGCCACCAAAAGTTCAAACATTAAGGGTGGCGAAAGTCCTAGCGTGAGTAATAACGTCACACCGAAGTGTCTAAGATAAATAGAGTGTGTATCGCACCACTGAATCGAAAGTGTTTAGATGTCTAAGCCAAATGGCAACTCCGTAAAAGATTCTTCACACCCACACAAAGCTGGAACTTCTGCGCTAGTTCTTGGAGCAACTGGCGTGGTATTCGGTGACATCGGAACTAGTCCGATTTATGCCATGAAGCAAACTTTCATAATCTCGGGTGCTGAACCGGACCAGATTTATGGCATCGCATCAATGATCTTCTGGGCACTTATGCTCGTTGTTTCGTTGAAGTATCTAACCTTTGTAATGCGAGCTGACAATAAAGGTGAAGGTGGCATGCTTGCCTTGCTATCACTGATGCCAGAGCACATTCGATCACCAAAATCGCGAAAGCATCTAGCACTTCTTATTTTGGTATTGATTGGTACCAGTCTGCTTTTTGGTGAAGGTGGGTTGACTCCTGCAATCAGCGTGCTTTCAGCAACCGAAGGATTGGCATTATTAAATCCTGACTTAGACGTGGTTGCGGTCCCAGCAACCGTTTTGATTTTGGCAATACTCTTCGCGATGCAATCCCGAGGAACCGAGACTATTGGAAAGTTTTTTGGTCCCGTAACTTTTGTCTGGTTCATTCTGATTGGCTCCCTGGGAATTTTCCGAATTTTGCAAGAGCCTGAAGTAATCAAGGCGCTCTCACCAACGTATGCAATTCAATACTTCATGAATAGTGGTTTGAATTCACTCTTTGTATTGGCAGCAGTAATCCTCGTAGTAACTGGCGCCGAGGCTTTGTACACCGACATGGGTCACTTTGGTGCTAAGCCAATTCGAATTGCTTGGACCATAATTGTTGGACCAGCCCTAGTGCTTAGTTACCTTGGGCAGGCTGCAGTACTAATAAATGATCCATCAGCAATATCAAATCCATTCTTTGCTTTGGCCCCTAACAAGCCAATGACTTTAGTTCTGATCATTGTTGCTACTGCAGCAACCATTGTTGCCTCGCAAGCTTTGATCACTGGAGTGTTTTCGCTCTCACGCCAAGCTGTACAGCTTGGTCTATTCCCACGATTAACGATCCGCCACACCAACGCCGATCAAGAGGGTCAGATTTATGTTCCCGTTGCAAACTGGTTAGTGGGATTTGTCAGTATCGCACTAGTGATTGCATTTCAATCATCATCTGCTTTGGCAAGTGCGTATGTATTGGCTATCGCTGGAACCATGACAGTAACCACAATTGCGTTCACAATTGTGGCGCGTCAGATCTGGAAATGGCCACTTTGGAAGATTGCCCCACTAACTACAATCTTCCTAACTCTAGATTTAATCTTCCTAGCTGGAACTGCAACGCGGTTCTTTGAAGGTGGCTGGGTTCCAATTGTTTTTGGCTCACTCATCTTGGGAATGATGTTGATTTGGCGCGCTGGTAATCGCGCACTTAATAGAAAGATGCGCGAATCAAGTCGCACCTGGCAAGAGATCTACGCTGGCTGCGAGTCAGGTGAAATCGCAATGGTTCCAGGTATCGGAATCTTTATGGCATCTCCTGCCGAAGTCGTTCCAGCTGCACTAATTTCGCACGTAACGATTATGCACTCGCTTCCAGAATCAGTTTACGTAGTAACAATTAAGTCCGATACCCAACCAGTCAGCACAACACCAGTGTTGATTGATCATGTAACAGATCGGTTGTGCCAAGTGACGATCTTTGCTGGCTACATGGAGACTGTTAAGGTGCCAAGTATTCTGCAGCGTGATGCTATGAGTGCAGAAGAAGAATCATCTGCTACCTATTACCTATCGGAACGTCACTTCCTTGCATCAGACAGTGGATCGTTAGGTAATCGCACCGAAACATTATTCGAGATCTTGCACCGAAACGCAGTATCTCCAACTACGTTCTATGGTTTGCCGTATGACCGAGTTATCACAATTGGAACTCGAATTGATTTGTAAGAACTCATAACTAAAGCCCGCTTTCTAATGTAAAAGCGGGCTTTAGTTTTTAAGTTACTTGCCGGCGTTTAACAACTCAATGCGTAGATCGGCTGTTGCCTTGTGAGCAGACATTCCTTCGAACCCAGCAATCGCTGAGTTATGCGGAGCTACCTGCATTGTGGATTCACGAGTGGAGGTTTGGTAAGTCACTGGCTTTAGGAAGCGACCTACTGACAAACCTGATGTGTACTTCGCGCCGCCACCAGTTGGAAGCACATGGTTGGTACCAGTGGTTCCCTTGTCAGCATAGGAAACAGTGGACCATTCTCCAATGAACAATGAGCCATAGTTCTTTAGATGCTTTAGGTAGTAGTCGTTGTCACCAGTCAGAATTTCTAAATGCTCTGGTGCCAAAGTATCCATAACTTCGATTGCATCGTCTGGAGTCTTAACCAAGTAAACAGTTCCGTAATCTCGCCAAGCTGGACCAGCAATGTACTCAGTGGATAGTTCGCCTAGCTGACGCTTTACTTCATCAATGACTGCCATGCCAAGTTCGCGTGATGTTGTAACAAGGGATGCAGGTGACTGCATGCCATGCTCAGCTTGACCCAATAGATCACAAGCAACCATGCGAGCATCCGCTGTGTCATCTGCAATTACTGCGACTTCAGAAGGTCCAGCCAGCAAGTCAATACCAACGCGGCCGAACAACTGACGCTTGGCTTCAGCAACGTATGCATTTCCTGCGCCAACCAAAATGTCTACTGGCTTTTCACCGAGTAGGCCAAAGGTCATCGCTGCAAGTGCTTGCACGCCACCAAGGATGAAAGTGCGATCTACGCCGGATAGGTATGCCGAATAAAGAACGGCATCATTGCCGCCAGTTTCTGACATCGGTGGAGTGCATGCCATCGTCATCGGAACACCGGCAACCTTAGAAACACCAACAGTCATGAATGCTGACGAAAGAATTGGGAAGTTACCTGCAGGCAAGTAAGCACCAACACGTTCGATTGGGATGTACTTCTGACCCAACACAACACCAGGTGTGGTTTCAAGTTCGAAGTCAACTAAGTGCTTACGAGTTTCGGTTGCAAACATCTTGGTGCGCTCAGAACCAATTTCCAGAGCCTTACGAAGTTCAGGTGAAAGCTTGTCACCAGTCTTTGCCAAGTCAGCTGCACTTAGTTCAAAGTCTTTGTCCCACTTATCTAGATCGCGGGAGTATTTTCTAACGGCATCGATGCCATTCTTTTCAATTTCGGAAAGCATCTTCGAAACAGTTTCGATGACCTCAGGCAAACGCTGCGCTGGAGGGGAATCGAGTTCTGGTGCTTTAAGCACTTCGATTTCGGCTTTAAGGAACTTCTTATCGGCTTCTGTAATACGCATGGTTAAAACGTACTTCCCTTCTTAGGTGTTGCGTTGGCGTTTTGGTGAAACATGTATTGGAAATCCCAAACCCACTCGAGCGGCCTCGGG
>JBDLQS010000121.1:0-7175 GCA_039800445.1 Actinomycetota bacterium | reverse complement strand
TCGGAAATCTTGTTGTCCGAATTGGGTAGAATTAGATCAGCTCAACCAGAAAGCAAGCCATGTCCAAAGTAAGGGATTTCTTTACGCCGCGAAATGTAGCGGGTGAAAAAGTCACACTCATCGACATTATTAATGCCCCATACTTCCGGCTAGCGACACTAACAACTATTGCTGGCACATTGGCTTACTTCATCGGTGCAAATCTTCCAATGGTTTCTGGTGTTACCGCAGCAATCACGGCAATAGTTTCAGTGCGACATACCTTTCATGACTCATTACAAGGAAGTTTCCTTCAAATTCTTGGCGTTGTTATCGGAGGCACGGTTGCTTTTGCTGCGATGAGACTTGTCGGATTTAACTCCGTAGTAGTCATGTTTGCAATATTCACCTGCTTTGTTACTGCACGATTGTTGAAACTAGGCGAAGAAGGTGCAATCGCAATTGCGGTTACGGTGATTTTGGTAGTCGGCCCAAGCGTTACTGCTAGCACAATTGAGGAACGCTTTTTCGGTGTGCTACTCGGAGCAACCCTCGCTACTTTCGCCTCATACTTCGTGCGAAAAGGGTCACCACAAGATCGTGCTTTGAAGGCTGGCATTGAACAATCATTTGCCATGTCTGCGCTATTGAATTCAATCGCAAAAGCATTGACTGAAAATGACGGAACAGTGGATCCAAAAGTTGCCAGTCGCTGGTTAGCTCGTGCTGAATTTATCGCCAATGAAATTTCTGATATTAAAGTCAATGCTGAGTCAGCGTTAGCTGGTTCAGCCTGGTCCCCAGCTATTGATCATGCGGAAGCAAAAGCTGTGGTTGAGCAAATTGAAATGACCGAAGCAACGGCTAGCACGGTCCTTAACATTTGCCGAGAACTTGTCTTGACATCTGGAAGCTCCCAACAGTTGCCAGCCCTGTTAGCTGCAGCTCTTGCTGGAGTACTAAGCGCGACTGCAGAAGTAATTTCTGATCAGGCTGAAATTGCCGAGGACTCCCCTGCTGACGTTCAGCATGAAGATCTTGAAGACTGGCAAGACCAGCGAACAAAAGCTATTAAGGAACTACGGAATCTGGACGAGACTCAGCCGCTTTTGATCGGCGGGTCGATTTTGCGAGATGCGGAAAAGATTACTGAGATTTTTAGTGATTAGAAAGGCCCGCTACTAACGAAAAATGAGAGTCCCGTAGGACTCTCATTTTTCGTTAGTAGCGGGGACAGGAACCCTCCCAATTTGCGGTTACACCCGCAAATTACTCGTCCCAAATCCTGGCTCACTTACTTAGATAAAAAGAAAAGACACCCGAAGGTGTCTTTTCTTTTTAGTAGCGGGGACAGGATTTGAACCTGTGACCTCTGGGTTATGAGCCCAGCGAGCTACCGAGCTGCTCCACCCCGCGTCGGTTTTTCAAGGATACGCGAGGATTCCAGCCCAACCAAATCGCTAACTAGTTGATTGGGTTGGGGATGGAGCTGGAGTAGCAACTGGAGATGGAGTTGGCGTTGGTGCCAGGCTCTCTCCCGCAATCTGACTACCAGCGGTGGTAGCGCGATCTAGCGCCTCGGAAAGTCGATCCTGCGCTTCACCGTAAGCCGTAAAGTCACCAGCAGCCAACGCCGCTATACCGTCGGTGTAGGCCTTGTTAGCGTCGATGATTGCCTTTGCTAGATCTTGTTCTGGTGTTGTGACAGGTGCCTCTGGAGCTTCGGGATCAGCCGGATCCACTGGAATTGTGGTTTGCCCAGTGAATACCTTCTTTAGAGCAGTTTCCAAATCATCTTCGAAGGCAACCTTGGATCCGAAGGACACAAGTACCTTACGGAGCAGTGGATATCCCTCACCTTGGGAAGCTCGAACATAAACCGGTTCGAAGTACAGCAAACCGCCACCGACTGGCAACGACAGCAAGTTACCAAGAACAACGTCTGACCCACCACTTCGCAACAACGAAAGTTGCTTAGCTACTTCAGGATCAGATTCGAAGTTATTTTGCACCTGACGAGGTCCAGGGATCGTAGTGTTTCGCGGAAGTTGCAAAACTCGAATCGTTCCGTAGTCGTCACCATAATCAGCGTTAACTGACATGAACGCCGCCAAAGTTTGTCGTTTAGTAGGCGCATAAGTAGTTGTTAACGAGAAGGTAGGTGCATCTTGATCTGGCATCTGCAATGTTAAGTAATAAGGCGGTTGTGCCTGACCAACAGTTGGCTTAGTTGGATCTTCTGGAACGATCCAGAAATCCTGACCTGAATAGAAGGCCTGTGGGTCACCTACGTGGTACTTAGCTAGCACATCGCGTTGCACCTTGAACATATCTTCTGGGTAACGAATGTGGTCCAGGACTCCAGCAGGTATCGCAGACTTCGGCTGAACTACACCAGGGAATGCCTTACTCCAAGTTTGCAGGATTGGATCCTTTTCATCCCATGCGTAAATGTTTACCGTGCCGTCATATGCGTCCACAGTTGCCTTCACAGCATTGCGGATGTAGGTGATGTTTCCAGCGCTAAGTGGAATCGACTCAAATTGGGTGTTTACTGAATCTGCAGTTGCATCTCGAAGTGAAATACGAGCTGCATATGGGTATTCATTTGTGGTGGTGTAACCATCAACAATCCACTGCACCTTGCCATCAATTACAGCCGGATACGGATCGCCATCAAGAGTTAGCCAAGGAGCAACTTTAGCTACGCGTGTCTTTGGATCGCGGTCGTAAAGAATCTTGGATTCAGAACCAATCTGATTCGAGAGCAAAATGTTTGTCTCTTGATAGTTCAAGGCAAAGATTGCGCGCTGAATCATATTTCCGATTGCTACACCGCCAGCACCCGTGTAGGTGTTGTTGGTTTGACCGTTTTCACTCTTGTCATCTGGGAAATCAAGTTCGATTGGTGGTTGACTTCCATCGCTACCAACAATCGAATAGGCCGGTGATTGCTCACCAAAGTAGATCCGTGGCTGATCAATATCTAACTTGCCTGACGGCGGGATATTGCTTTCGGCAAACTTCGGGGCGCCGTCTGATTCGGCGGTATTTTCATAAGCTGCAACGACGCCGTAACCATGCGTGAAGACCATGTGGTCGTTAAACCAATTTCGCTGATCGTCAGCTAGTCCATCAAGATTTACTTCACGAACTGCAATAACAGTTCCCCGCTTAACTCCATCGATTAAGTATCGGTCAACGTCAAGTGTGTCTGGGAATGCATAAAAACCACGAATCTGTTGCAACTGGCTAAACGTTGGAGAATTCAAAGCTGGGTCAAGTAAGCGAATGTTAGAAAGGGTTCCGGCGTCTTCGGCCAAAGAGGCTAGTGACGGATTATCAATTGCTGCATAGTCGGTGAACTTAACGTCATTCAAACCGTAAGCCGAAAGCGTTGAATCAATGTTTCGCTGAATGTATGGGGCTTCACGTTGTAATTCGGAAGGCTTAACTTGGAACTGTTGTACGAAGGCTGGGTACAAGCCACCGATTACAAACGAAGCACCTAGCATCGCACCGAATGCAATAAACGGCAGCGCCCAACCTTTTCTAAAGATTGCAATAAAGAACAAAATCGCAGTTGCAAGTGCAATGTAGGTCAAGATTGTTTTGGCAGGCACTACTGCATTTACGTCGGTGTACTTAAGCCCTGTTATCAATGCATCAGATTTTGTCGCCAAAGAATACTTATCAATCGAATAAGCGCCGGCCTTTAGTAAGGCAAGGGTGCCAAGGAAGAACATTAGGTGACGGCGAGCTGAATCCGTTGACTGCGAAATGCTTGTGCGAAGCCCACCATAGACGTAATGAATGACAACATTCACGATCAACGAAATGATCAGAATGGTAAATCCAAATCCCAAGAAGAACCTTAAGAACGGAAGTTCAAAAGCATAGAACGATATGTCTTTTCCGAATTGTGGATCGGTCTGACCAAACGGAGTTGAGTTACTCCACAACATGAAAGTTTTCCATTGACTTGAAGCTGAAAGTCCGGTTAGAACACCGAATGCAATTGGCCCGGCAATGAAAACTAAACGGCGAAACGGATCAAGGCTTTCCCGATACTTCTGGAGCGCGAATTCCTCTGGCGTCGAGGGCAAGTTAATTGGGCGGGAACGGTAAGCCAAGGTGGCAGCGCCCCAAAGACTGAGAGCAGTCAATGCCGTCATGGCGATAAATAGGATTGCTCGGATTGTGAGCTGCTGAGTGAACACATCGGTTCGCCCTACGGAGCCGTACCACTGCCAATCAGTGTAGAAGCCGGCGAATATTGAAAACGCGACAAAGAGGCCGGCAAGAACCGCAAGGGTTACGCCGAGAGGGCTACGACGAGGACGTTCTGAATTTATGCTCACTTAAATACCTTACGTTGAAATATCGCAATCCACATACGGCAGACTTACCCTATGGATTTTGCTTCAAACCTAGAACCCTTGATTCGGGAGGTCGAAGACCACGTAGCCAGCGCCGGCTGGGACCAGCCGGTACGCCTTTTTGCCCTGGTTCCTACAGCCAGTCTGCTTTCAGCCAATCCAGATCTGGCTGGTGAACTCGGACTTAGTGCTGAAATGCCACTCACGTCGGTAGAGCAAGAGATTGAGGATGCCCTAGAACTCGATGAATTACTGGCAACCATCGCTTGGCCAGAAGATGTCGCCGGAGCAATTGTGGTTCTAGAACGAATCGTTTTGCCACCATCGGCAGAATCAGACTTACCTTCAAACGACGACTCTGCCTTAGTTCAGGCAGCTTCGGATCATCCAGAGCGACGTGACGTGCGGATTGTCAGTGCCGTATTGCGCACTGGCCAAAACTTAAATGCGCTTCGTTATCGAACTCATGATTCAGCTGACGCCGTTGCAGTAGCACCGAATCTTGTCACTCGACTTAATGACGCAGTAGCGTCAACTTTCGCTGACTAGGCCATGGTTAGAAAAAGTTTTTGCAATTGCGCAGAAACTTCTTCGTGATTCCTTTTGCCATCAGTTAGACATTCCTTCAGTCCGGCAGAAATCAAACTAAAGGCTGCTTTGTCGATCGCTTTAGAAACTGCAGCCAACTGATTAACGATGTCTTCACAGGAACGGCCATCTTCGACCATTCGAAGAATTCCACCTATCTGACCTTCAGCCCGACGGATTCGCTTAACAAAATAATCAAGGGCTAGCTCGTCTTCAACAACATGTGTTGGTTTCTTTGCCGTACTCATGCTTGCTCCCCTGTGTTTAATGGTGCGCCCATCATGCGCCAGGAACCTGTACCACCAGCAATGTTTACTACATCAAATCCTTGTTGCTCTAAGAATGCGCAGGCCTGAGCCGATCGCCCACCTGCTTCGCAGATTACGTAATGCTTAGTTCCTTTATCAATTTCATTGTTTCGAACCGGAACCGTAGAAAGCGGGATGTGCTTTGCGCCCGGCACGTGTCCGTCAACGTATTCGTCTAATTCACGAACATCAACGACTGATACGTTTTTGTAAATAGCCATTAACTCGACGGCTGAAATCTCTTGCATCATTTTCCTCGATTCCTTTGAGTGTATTTAGTTTAAGCGTTTGTTGACTGAGTCTGCTGTTTCGCGATTTCGTTGCGAACCTCATCCATGTCTAGCGCTTCCACAGCATCCAAAAGTTCGTTGAATGCTGGTGCAGGGAGTGCGCCCGGCTGGCTAAAGACCAAGATTCCATCACGGAATGCCATCAGCGTTGGAATTGATGTGATGTTTGCAGCAGCAGCTATCTCACGCTGTGCTTCAGTATCTACTTTGCCGAACTTGATGTGCTCGCGTTCAGTTGAGGCAGCTTCGAATACTGGTCCAAACATGCGGCATGGACCACACCATTCTGCCCAAAAATCAACAAGCACAATGCCTGATCCGGTTACAGTTGCCTCGAAATTTTCTTTGGTTAACTCTAGAGTTGCCATGATTTTTCCTTATCGATTTATTTCGTCTAGTTGAGGTTGTTCTTTAAGTTTCTTTGGCTTTGGCAAACTGCACTGGGCTTCATTTACCAAACGCTTACGCAGGGCGTACATCAAAAGCAGGATTCCAGCGGCACCAAGGTATGGCTGGACGGGACCAAAGTACTGAATAGCTCCAGTTGAACCAAGAGCTATAAGCGCAAGCTTGTTACACACCGGGCAGCCAACAGCTAGGTAGGCAAGGAAGCCACCGATTGAACCAACTTTTGCCGAACTCTCATCTGTGATTACTGCATCCATTCGTACGTATGTGGCAACTAACATGCCCGATAGCACGGATGTTGCAATTAGAACGGGCACAGACCATGCGGTGACTCCGATTGCTCTGCCAAAAATTGGATTTGCAATGACTGCAGTTGGGATTCCAATCACAAAAAATGTTGCGATTGCCACAACGAATGCTGTGACCCACCTCTTAGCGGGCCATAACATTACTGCGGTTAAGCAGGTCGAGGTCATTAGCGTCCTAGTAGCTTCGCAAAAAATGATGATTTCTCACCAGAAGCTGAGGCTTCCTTTTTCTTTGAGGCACAATCGCAACGATTGCTCATTGGCACACCAGCAAACACCGTGTCTAGGTGCTGGCCACAGCCACTGTATGTAACCTTGCCGCACTTTCGGCAATTAACTCGACGACACATTTGATTTCCTTTTTCTATTAGTTAGTTTGATTAAAAAGTTCTATTGAACTACTGGACCGCCAGCAGCTTCCCAATCGATGATTCCACCCTGCATGTCATACATATCTGTGAAGCCAAGCTCAGCCATTTCATTCGTCGCCACAGCTGAACGATTAGCGCTGCGGCAATAAACAGCGAATGTTGCATTCTTATCTAGCTTTGAAACTTCGCTGGAAAAATTCGAATCTGCAACATTGATATTGATTGCATTGGGGATATGTCCCGCGTTGAATTCTTCTGGGGTTCGTACATCAAGGATGATTACGCCTGGTTGCGCAATTACTTCACTGAACTCGACTGGATCAACTTTCTTGGTGGCTTCATTGTTGCTGGAGCAACCGGCCAAAAGACCTACGGATGCAATGGCTGCTGCTGCCAGTGCTACTGCCTTCTTCATTTAACTCCCCCTTTAATCTGGTGTTAGGTAACTATAGCATACCCCTAGGGGTATGCTATAGTTACCTATTGGAGGAAACATGTCATTAACCGTAATCAATTTGGATACGCCGACGTTAGGCGACCGCTC
>JBDLQS010000120.1:0-8470 GCA_039800445.1 Actinomycetota bacterium | reverse complement strand
CAAGTTGTTCGCTGCCTTAGTAATACCGCCTAACGAGGTGTCGGTTGTTTTGCTTGGGCAAGACCCGTACCCAACGCCCGGGCACGCAATGGGACTAGCTTTCGCAGTTCCTGCCGAAACTCATCCACTACCAGGTTCGCTGCGCAATATTTTTAAGGAAGTAGCAGCAGATACCGGCACCGCATCAACAACTGATGCTTCACTCGCTGGGTGGGTTGCGCAAGGGGTTTTACCTTTGAACACTTCGCTAACAACCGTCTCGGGTGTGCGAGCTGCGCATGCGCAGTGGCCTTGGGAGCCAATAGTTCAAGCAATCATTGAGCATGTGGTGCGAACAAATCCCAAAGTCGTTGGACTCTTGTTTGGTAACCACGCAAAACGTTTCGCAAGTCTCTTTGCAACTGAATCTATTGTGCTTTCAGCGCATCCAAGTCCACTAAGTGCCAACCGAGGATTTTTTGGGTCAAAGCCTTTTACAAGGGTGAATTCAATTCTGGCAGCCAATAGTAAGGCGGAGATTGTCTGGTGAAGAAGTCGTATCCAGTGATCGCACTCTTAGTTCTCGCTTGGTTATTTAGCTCGTGTGATAACCAGCAAGCGCAAGAGCCAGCACCGATCAACTCCGTGGCGTCTGCAACTCCAGCTCAAGTTGCGCCGACAGTTGCGCCTTCCACTCAGGTTGCACCCACTGGAGAAGCTGCATCTCCAGTGCCCGAGGTTTCAGCATCAAGCGACGATGCCAGTTCGTCTCCAGCGCTTTCAGCTGCTCAAGGTCTACAAGTTAGAGGAAGAGCTCCCGATACTGACTACAGCAGAGACGCTTTCGGTTCCGCCTGGCGAGATGTCGATCGAAATGGCTGCGATACCCGTAATGACATACTGCAGCGTGATTTCTCCACCACAATTTTCAAATCAGGCACTGGAGACTGCAAGGTAATTGGCGGAACTTGGACGGATCCGTATTCAAATCAAAGCTACACCTTTGACGAAGCTCCTAGTGGGGCGCAAATTGATCATGTGGTGTCGCTCAAGAATGCTTGGCAAATGGGAGCTGATCAGTGGAGTGATGACATGCGCGTGGAGTTTGCAAATGATCCATTGAATCTGCGAGTAACGATTGCCTCGTTGAATCAGCAGAAAAGCGATTCAAATGCTGCCTCTTGGTTACCACCATTTAAACCCGGTAGATGCAACTTCATAGCTACGCAAGTTGCAGTTAAGGCTAAGTGGAATCTGTATGTGACGGAATCCGAGAAGGAAGTATTTCTAGCGATACTAAGTAAGCCAGAATGTCTGGAAACTAAGTTGCCTAACTAGTATTTTTCCATGGTGATAGGGCAGACTTGGATTGTGCCGAATCCACCCGCAGTACTCATGGTTGAACTGGTTATGTCGATTGATCGCATGATTCAGTCGGCTCAAGCTGCCCAAGAAAAGCAAAGTCATTTAGTTATTCCTGGCGAATGGCCTGCGCAAGTCGTACTGGGACACGTTTCGCAAGTTGATGAACAAGTTTGGATGCCGAGAATTGCTCAAATGTGCTCGGCTCTAGCAGTCGGAGATGAGCCACCAAGTTTTGACTGGTGGGAACCAGATGCTTCTGCCACGTATGAGCGCTTTAAGGACATGTCCATATCAGAGGCATCTGCGTTGGCAATTTCAGTGCGAACCCATCTACTTTCAGTGGTGAAAGAGTTATCCTCGGAGCAATGGTTGGCTACTGCTGAACACGAAGCTTTTGGGCACATAGACATTGCCGGTCTCATCATTCAGATCTTGACCCATGACGAGGAACATCGAGCCAGCCTGGTCTAAGAACCTGTTCTGGCGAATTTTTCACTAACCGGTCCGTTTTCCAAGGTTTGAAATCTTGGTACGCAGGGTAATCTAAAAGTATGACTGGTTTATATGTAATTCTTGGCGTTATTGCACTACTCGTTTTTATTGGCGTTGTTCAATACAACAAGTTGGTGCGACTTAATGTTGCTGTCGACGAAGGCTTTGCCCAGATTGAGGTTCAGCTCCAGCGCAGAGGTGACTTGATCCCTAACTTGGTCGAGACAGTAAAGGGATACGCCGCCCATGAAAAAGAGACTTTTGAGAAAGTGGTTCAAGCGCGAGCCCAAGCCACCGCTGCGCAAGGCGTTGCTGCAGTAGCTGAAGCTGACGGCATGTTGACGCAGGCTTTGCGAGGCCTTTTGGCAGTAGCCGAGGCTTACCCAGACCTAAAGGCATCTGCAAATTTCCTATCGCTACAAGAAGAACTTTCTGGAACTGAAAACAAGGTTGGGTTTGCTCGTCAGTATTACAACGACACAGTTCGGGCACTTAACGAATCAATTGTCTCGATTCCTGGAAAATTCTTCGCCGGTCCAGCGAAAGTTATTGAACGTGACTTCTACGTTGTGGACGATCCAGGCAAGCGAGAAGTTCCTAACGTTTCCTTCAACTAATCATTATCTTCGTTTTGCTAATTAAGGATTCACTTGTCTAATTTCAAGGCACAACAGCAAGGCAATAGACGCAAGACTTTCTTGCTACTCGGTGTGATGGGAAGCCTCACAGCTTTCGTTATATATGCATTTGCGCTCTACTTGGGATACACCAGTGTGGGGATAATTCCAATCGCCGTTGGAATTTCCTTAATCAGCGTCTGGGGTTCGTTTTATAACTCAGACAAGATCGTTTTGAGCATGACTGGCGCCAAGGTTATTGATCACGATACGGCTCCGCAACTGTTTAATTTGGTACATGAGATTACGATCGCATCCGGTTTGCCTATGCCTAAGGTAGCAATCGTTGAAGACGATGCACCTAATGCATTTGCTACGGGAAGAGATCCTGAGCATGCAGTGATTGCCTTCACAACAGGAATTCTTCGGGTTATGGACCGCGAACAATTGCAAGGAGTAGCAGCGCATGAATTGGCACATGTGGCAAACCGTGACACCTTGGTTTCCGCCGTAGCCGCTACCACAGCAGGTGCGATTGCTCTGATGAGCGACTTCCTGCTTCGCATGAGTCTCTTTGGTGGTGGACGTCGCGATAGCAACGGGGGAGCTAACCCACTTGTCCTGATTGCTGCACTAGTTGCTGCAATCCTGGCACCAATCGCTGCCGTTCTGCTTAAAGCTGCGATCTCTCGTAAGCGCGAGTCACTGGCTGATGCCACCGCAGTTGCTTTCACGAGGAATCCAACTGGCCTTCGCCGTGCTTTAGAGACCTTGTCGGCAGACAGCACGGTGGTTCAGCAGAAATCTAACGCAGTAGCCCACCTATGGATCGAGTCACCACTCGATAGCAAGTTGACGTCCAAATTATTCGCTACGCACCCCGCTATAGAGGAGCGGATCGCTAACCTGCGCGCCCTTGAACAAACTGGTCCTGCCAGCGAATCTGCGTAATCGCCTGACTTTTGCACGAAGTCGTGGGAATCTTGGTTAGATTCTCTTGGAGGTTTGATGAGTCACACCGGTATTGCTAGTCCCTATTCCTGGGATAGCCCGTTCCACTATTCACAAGCGACAGTTCACAATGGAGTTGTTTACGTATCTGGGCAAGCTGCTCTTGGTTCGGACGGAGCTATAGTTGGCGAGAATGATTTCGAAGCCCAGGCACACCAAGTGTTTGCAAATCTAAAGACTGTGTTAGCTGCGGCTGGTAGTGATCTGTCTAAGGTATTCAAAGTAAACATCTACATGACCGACATGACTAACT
Source organism: Actinomycetota bacterium (assembly GCA_039800445.1). Lineage (GTDB taxonomy): Bacteria > Actinomycetota > Actinomycetes > S36-B12 > UBA5976 > UBA5976. The sequence continues at coordinate 4,753 of JBDLQS010000120.1, read as the reverse complement.
TTCCAACGATTATTGAATGTCGCGAGAAGTATTTCTCAAAGCCTTACCCGGCAGACACAACGGTTGAAGTGACTGCATTAGCAATTCCAGGTTTGTTGCTTGAGATTGATGTAATCGCAGCAGTTGGCTAATTAGCCAACCAAGTCTTCGTCGCTAGTGTTTGGTTTTGTAGCACCGGTATTAGCTGCACAGGTCTCACAAAGTAGCGCAAGTTTGCGTCCCTGTGACTCGTGTCGGTTGTAGAAATTCTTAGTTGGCTCACCGCAATCATCACAATTGCTCAGAACTTTAGTGTGATTCGAGAAATCCATGCTCATCCGATTGTCAAAAATGTAGAGCGATCCATCCCATAGGCCATCGTCACCGTACTGTTCGCCGTAGCGAACGATGCCACCTTGGATTTGATAAACCTCTTCGAAGCCACGGCTCTTCATGACTGCCGATAGGACTTCGCAGCGAATCCCACCAGTGCAATAGGTGATGATTGGCTTGTCCTTTAGGTGGTCGTACTTACCGCTTTCAAATTCAGCAACAAAGTCGCGAGTGGTTTCTACATCTGGGACTATCGCATTGCGAAACTTGCCAACCCTGGCTTCATAGGCGTTTCGACCGTCGAAGAACACCACATCGTCGCCACGAGATTCAACCAATTCATGAACCTCGGAAGGAGACAAGTGCTTTCCGCCTCCGATAATTCCATTTTCATTAACCTTGAGTTCATTGGGAGCTCCAAAGGACACAACTTCATCTCGAACTCGAACAGTTAACTTTGGAAAGTCATTTCCAGTTCCTTCAGACCATTTGAAGTCGATCTTGTTAAAGCCTCGATAGACCTTAGTTTTTCGTATGTATTTTTTAAGATCATTAATGTCCCCACCTAAAGTTCCATTAATGCCATGTTCCGAAATAATGATTCGACCCTTAAGACCAAGAAACTCACACAAGTCGTATTGCCATAGCCGAAGCGCCTCAGGATCAGTTACCGGAGCGAAGCCATAGAAGAGAATGACTTTGGGAATTGCCATAGCCACCTCATTCAATTGCTTCGCCGAATCGCAGATTTGTGTCCGAGGGGGGACTTGAACCCCCATCCCCGTGAAGGGACTAGCACCTCAAGCTAGCGCGTCTGCCTATTCCGCCACTCGGACTGGTGTGCTGGATGCCAGCCTCGTAAGAATACCTGCTTATCCGTATTTGGCTCAAATGGCGCAATGGGTGCAGGACATTACTAACAACATGCGCCAGACTATGGGTATGTCAATTGAGCCGCTTGCAGATGTAGATTCCGAAGTTGTCGAGATAGTTCGCGATTTAATCAAGATTGATACTTCAAATTATGGCGATGGCAGTGGTCCAGGTGAGGCGTTAGCTGCCGAGTATGTGGAAGCCAAGCTAAAAGAAGTTGGAATTGACTGCGAACGTTACGAAACCACAAGCGGAAAACGCCAAGGCGTTAATGCTCGAATCGAAGGTAAGGATCCAAGTAAGCCGGCTTTGTTAATTCACGGTCACCTGGATGTGGTGCCAGCCGAAGCGAAGGACTGGACGTATCACCCGTTTGCGGCCGAAGTGCATGACGGACTGATTTGGGGTCGCGGCGCAGTTGATATGAAGGATGGCGACGGCATGATTCTCGCCATGGCGCGCTCCTGGGCGCGCAATGGTGTGCAACCCGATCGAACTATTGTTTTTGACTGGCTACCGGATGAAGAGGCAGGCAGTGAGCATGGTTCTGGTTGGTTAGTCGAGAACCGACCTGATTTATATCGTGGTGTTACTCAGGCAGTAGGAGAAGTCGGTGGATTTTCACTAACTCTGCGCGATGATGTACGCCTCTATTTAGTGCAGACAGCTGAAAAGGGTATCCGCTGGATGAAACTTAAGGCTGAAGGAACAGCTGGTCACGGCTCATTCATTAACAATGACAATGCTGTGACTAAATTAGCTGAGGCTGTTGCTGCAGTTGGAAATCATAAGTTTGATCTTGCACTAACTCCAACAGTTCGTGATTTCATTAAGGCAGTTTCAGACGCCCTTGGTATGGAATTAAGCGCAGATGATCCAGAAGAATTACTTGCGCAACTTGGACCGATAGCTCGAATCATTGGTGCCACACTGTCGAACACCGCTAACCCGACAATGCTCAATGCTGGTTACAAGCACAACGTAATTCCAGGCGCAGCTGAAGCAATGATTGATGGCAGGTTCTTGCCAGGTTATGAAGACGACTTAATCAAAGACATTGAGAATCTATTGCCGCCAGGTGTAGTTCTGGAAGATGTGGTTAATGGAATTGCACTTGAAGCGCCATTTGAGGGACCGCTAATTGATGCCATGGGTGCTGCGATTCGCGCCGAAGATCCGTTCGGTACTCCAGTTCCTTACACAGTTAGTGGCGGTACGGATGCCAAAGCTTTTAGCACGCTAGGAATAACTTGCTACGGATTCTTACCATTACTACTGCCACCAGAATTGGACTTCAGTGCAATGTTCCATGGTGTCGATGAAAGAGTTCCAACTTCTGGATTAGAGTTTGGAGCTCGCGTAATGGATCGTTTCGTTCGTAGTCTTTAGCTCTGGCTAGGCAGTTCGTTGCAAGTGATAGATCTTGCGGCGGAGCCGAACATAGCGACTGCCATCTTGGTAAACCCGAACTCGTTCTAGTTCCCAGCGCTCCACTTCGGCCATTGCCGTTAGGTAGGACTTAACCTCAGAACGCTTTGTGCCGCGATGAAAGTTGATTTCGCGGAACTCCCAAACTGCGCTCATTGGTTCCATCCAAAGTCTGGGTATCCGCGTTCAATAGCAGACACTTCATCGAGCGCATCGTGGATCTCTGGAGGTATTTGGGCATTCACTGAGTTAAGGACAACTCTGAGTTGAGCTGCAGTTCTAGCGCCGATTACTGCACTAGAAACCTGCCGACGAGCGCTGGTCCACGCTAATGCCACATCAATTGGAGTAAGGCCCAAACCTTCAGCTGCGGTGCAAACTGCGTCAACTATTGCGCGAGACCGATCGTTTAAGTAAGGCGTAATAAAAGCTGAGAAGTGTGAAGTGGCAGCTCGCGAGTCGGCTGGTGTGCCGTGACGATACTTACCGGTCAAGACACCGCGACCCAGGGGAGACCAAGCCATGATTCCCACGCCGAGATCTTCGGCAGCAGGTATGACTTCGCGTTCAATGCCACGCTGCAATAGTGAGTACTCCATTTGAGCACTGATAATCGGATACTTAGCTCCAAGAGCAGCGCTAGTAAGTTGCCAACCTGAGTAATTTGAAATGCCTAGGTAGCGGACTTTGCCTGAATCAATTGCGTGCTCGGCGGCACTTAAAGTTTCTTCGATCGGTGTGTATGGATCCCAAGCGTGGATGTGCCAAACATCAATGTGAGTGCGTCGCAATCTCCGCAGCGAGGCATCCAAGGCAGTTAGTAAGTGACTACGACTCGCATCACGGCGTCGATTGGTGCGAACGCTACCGGCCTTACTTGAAATCAAAACGTCTGGTTGCTCGCGGCAAAATTCTCCGACAATTTCCTCGGATACACCATCGCTATACACGTCAGCCGAATCGATGAAGCGACCGCCGGATTCGTAGTACAAGTTGAACTGGTCTCGCGCTTCATGGATATCGGTATCTCGACCCCAAGTCATTGTGCCCAATGAATACTGCGACACAAGGAGTCCGCTGTTACCCAAAGACCGTAGTTCCATAGGTTCACGCTAGCGTTTGTTTCATAGATTGGTTTTAAAGACTCGTGTGTGTCTTTGATTTTGTTGTAGGAGATTTTGTGGACGAGCAGTTGTCGTGGCTCCAAGCAATCATCCTAGGAATTTCCCAAGGGCTCACTGAGTTTCTTCCGATTTCTTCAACAGCTCATACCTTGGTGGTTTCAAGATTGTTGGGCTGGCCAGATCCGGGTGCTGCATTCACGGCTGTTACCCAGGTAGGTACTGAGCTAGCAGTGGTTATCTATTTCAGAAACGACATCGCGCGGATTTTGAAAGCTTGGTTTGCAAGTCTGACAAAGGTTGAGCAACGATCCAATCCCGACGCCAAGATGGGTTGGTATGTAATCATTGGCACCATTCCGATCGGCGTGGCAGGTCTAGCGTTTAAGTCATCAATCGAGACAACAGCGAGAAATTTGTGGTTGGTTGCAGGATCGTTAATTGTTATGGGAATTCTGCTGGGATTAGCTGATCGGTATGCCAGGCACACAAAGAGTGAAACGGACATCAACACAAAGAATGCGATTCTTTTTGGACTTGGACAAGCGTTGGCATTGATACCTGGTGTATCTCGAAGTGGCGCGACAATAACTGCAGGTCTTGCGATGGGATTTCGGCGAGATGTTGCTGCTCGTTATTCATTCCTGCTTGCGATCCCTGCGGTATTCGCCTCGGCCGCCTTAACTGCCGGAGATATAGCCTCAGATGATTTTGTAAACTGGCCGGCAACAATTGTCGCGACCATAGTTGCCTTTGTTGTGGGGTACTTTGTAATTGCTGGTTTGATGACATATTTGCAAACCCGGACATTCTTGCCGTTTGTGATTTATCGAATCGGACTCGGCTCCCTTTTGCTGGTTTTGCTCGCTACCGGCGTACTTTCTGCCACCTAGTTTGTTGACTTTTCCCAATAGTCTTGGGGAATGGGAACTTTGCTACTGATCAGACATGGTCGGACTGACGCCAATGCCAACGGCGTTCTGGCTGGACGCACTCCAGGTGTAGTTCTCGATGAAGTT
>JBDLQS010000119.1:0-6362 GCA_039800445.1 Actinomycetota bacterium | reverse complement strand
ATCAAGTGCAGCTTCGATTGCATCAACAATGGCACCAACCTGGCGCTCGTTATCAGCCGAGGCAATCAAGAAAATGTCGGTTATGACCAAGTGTTCACTGACATCAAGCAGAACTATGTTCTCGGCTTTCTTGTCGTAAGCCGCTTGTGCCGCAATCTTGGCAATCTTTAAGGCATGTTCAGAGGCAGCCACAAACTCCACACTTTCGCAATACTTGTTTCATAAGGACTCTAAGACTACTTAATTACTCGGCACTCGGGAAATGTTGGCACTTGACCAAAGGTTAGATGTGCGAAGTTCGACTATCAATCGTGCAATGCTCTGGGTTGGCACGTTGGATTGCGCTAATGAACCCAATGCAGAAAGCACTTCATCTACGCGCTCCTGATCGCCTTGTTGATTCTCAAATACCGCACGTAAAACTTGATTAGTTCGACTCATGAATTGATCAGTTGTTTCAAACTTTGATTTCAGCATTGCATAGCCTGCAGCCGGACCACCAGCAAGAATTGAACTTCCAGATCGCACATACTCTGCGGCTTCACCTGATTCACTGACTCGATAAAGATTCTCAGAATTAATCGTTACTCCACCAACACCATCAACTAACCCTGCCAAGGCAAGGCGTTGCAGATACATGGAGCCATCGATTGGAATTCCAAGCGCACCTGAGATGGCCTGATCGACACCATCAAAAGATCCTTGCAATCCAGCATCGCTAATTGGAACAAAGCCTTGACCTGGCGGAACGATCAAAGTTGCTGGATCGATGTTCACTATGGCTAACTTCGTTCCATCAGTTGATTGCCGAAGGACAGTTACGGAAACTATCTTTTGCTCGGAATCAATGAGCGCAATCATTAGATTGTTAATGTCAGTTGCAGGTTCAGCGGTAGCACTCGAAGTTGGACTGGCTGTTGGGCTCGCAGTTATTTCTGCTGGCAGTGGCGCAGCTTGGCCATCACCACGAAGGAAAAATACGCCAGTAAGTAATGCAACAGCCAAGATCGAGCTAATCAACCATTTCAAAAATGATGGGATTCGATTCACGCTTGATACAGGCCTTGATCTGTAATGTATTGGCATACCTTTTGCGGCACCAGGTATTGCGTATCTGCATTATTAATAAATCTGTCGCGCAGTTCAGTTGCTGAAATTCGAACTTCTGGCATTTCCACTGAGACAAAGTCAAATGGTACTGATTCATTTTGTCCAACTCGATTAACCGCGACAATTGTTACTTCAGTAACAAATGTTTCCCATTCATGCCAGCTGGGAATGCCACTTAACGCATCCGAGCCAACAATCCAAAAGATTTCATCGGCTGGATTTAAGTTCTTCCACTCCCGTACAGTGTCGATCGCATAAGTTGGTCCAGTCCGGGCAATCTCAATGTCACTAACTTTAAACCGACTATCATCCTCGGTCGCAAGCCTTACCATTTCCAACCGTTGTTGACCTGTGCTCAGTTCACGATCTCGCTTTTGCCAAGGATCTCCAGCCGGAATAAACACAACGGAATCGAGATTTAATTCTTCATAAACTGAGCTGGCCGCAATTAGATGTCCGATATGTATTGGGTCAAAAGTCCCGCCCAATATGCCAACCCTCATACCTATAAGAATACTTGCAACTAGTGTGGTGTTAATCGCCAAGCCAGAAGGGTTTATTGCCTTGGAACACATTGATCATGTTGTGATTGGTGCTGGTGCAATGGGTAGTGCAACCGCTTGGCAGCTTGCCCTTCAAGGCAAAGATGTAGCTCTTGTCGAACAGTTCGGAATTGCTCACGATAAAGGTAGCTCGCACGGCGGGACGCGGATTTTTCGGCTTTCATATCGCACTCCCCTTTACACAGATTTAGCGGCTCGGGCTCTGCCAGATTGGCGAGAGTTAGAAGCAGATTCTGGCGAGCACTTACTCGAACAAAACGGCCAACTTGATCATGGCTACAAAGAAGCTATCGATGAGATTGCGATCAGCCTGGACCGACTTGGTCGAAGTTACGAGCGCATGGACGCAGCAGAAGCACATAGTCGCTGGCCCGGAATGAATTTTGAAGACCATGTTCTTTATAGCCCTGATGGTGGTCGCTGTTTTGCAGACAAAACCGTAACTACTTTGATTAGGCGTACCCAAGAACTTGGTGGCCAAGTTCATTTGAACACGCCTGTGCTTTCCATACATCTCGATGGCGACTACGCGATTGTGGAAACTGAATCAAAAACTTGGCGAACTCCATCGTTGGTAGTTGCTGCGGGTGGCTGGGTTGAAAAACTAGTTGGCCACCTTGTTAATCTTCCCAAGTTGATTGTTGATGCTGGCCAACCCGCACACTTTCAACCAAGCGCAGGCCTTGAGGCAGAAACCTTGTGGCCAAGTTTCTTGCATCACGGCGCTAATGGTCGTGGTGGCTCACCGCTTGAGGCAAGTGCTTACGGACTTTACACACCTGGCGAAGGATTCAAAGTAGGCACTTGGAGTGATCGCGAATCTATTGATCCGGACAATAGAGACTTTGAAATTAGTCAGAAGCATTTATCTGAAATGAAGGAATACGTTTCCCATTGGTTCCCAGGCTTAGATTTAGATTCGGCTAAGGCAACTACTTGTTTGTTTACTAACACTCCAGAAGAAGACTTCATAATGGATCGCCGTGGGCCAATTACAGTTTGTTCGCCATGTTCAGGTCATGGATTCAAGTTTGTGCCAACTATCGGCAAGATAACTGCTGAGTTAGCACTAGGTGGAAAACAAACTACGCCGCAATGGCGATTGCCTAGCTAGTGGCGAGTGTGTCCGTCACCAATAACTACGTAAGTTGAAGTTGTCAGTTCTTGAAGTCCCATCGGGCCGCGAGCATGTAGCTTTTGAGTCGAGATGCCGATCTCGGCGCCGAATCCAAACTCACTTCCATCAGTGAATCGGGTTGATGCATTGACCATCACAACTGCTGAATCTAGTTCTGAAGTGAATCTAGAAATTGCAACCTCATCGGTAGCCACGATCGCTTCCGTATGACCAGTAGACCATTTTTGGATGTGACTTAAAGCATCGTCTAGGTCCGTTACAACTCGGGCAGCAATATCAAGCGAGTAGTACTCATCTGACCAATCTGAATCTGTAGCCTGCTTGAAAGCAGTGCCAGCCTTCGCTGCATATTCGGCTACTGAATCATCGCCATGAACAGTGACGCCTTCAGACTTGAATGCTTGCATTAGCTCTGGAATAAACTCACCGGCGATTTCGCTATGAACCAGTATGGTTTCAGCTGCGTTGCAAACACTTACTCGCTGCACTTTGGAATTAATTGCGATAGATATAGCCTTGGCAAAATCAGCTGACTTATCGATGTAAACATGGCAGTTGCCAACACCGGTTTCAATCACCGGAACCACTGATTCAGTTACGACGCGTTCGATTAAGGCACTTCCCCCACGCGGTATCACAACATCAATCAGTCCCCTGGCTTGCAGTAATTCAGCAACTGACTCATGCGACTCAGCTGAAACTAATTGAATTGAATCCACTGGTACATCAGATTTAGAAAGTGCTGCGCGCATAATTTCAACAAGTTTTGTATTTGTATTGAATGCAGATGCCGACCCGCGAAGCAGTGCACAGTTTCCGCTCTTTAGCGTTAGTCCTGCGGTATCCACAGTGACATTAGGCCTGGCTTCATAGATAACTGCAACCACTCCAAATGGGACGCGGCGCTGAGTAATGTGAAGACCCGAAGGAACATCGAATTCTCGAATAGTTTCGCCGACTGGATCAGGAAGTTTTGAGACATCTATGAGACCGTCAGCCAATGACTGGATTCGCACTTGATCCAAAGTGAGTCGATCAATGATTGCTGCATCTAGGTTCGCATCCGTTGCTGATTGCACGTCTAACTTGTTCGCGGCAATGATCTCGCCGGCGTTATCAAGTAATGCCTGAGCCATTAAGTTGAGTGCGGCATCTTTTTGGGTGCGAGTGCAATTTGCCAATGATCTGGCTGCTACTCGCGCTGCCTCGGCAAGCCCTGTAACTTCAGTCTTTGCAGAATTCATCACAAGACCACCATGTCATCCCTGTGAATGATTTCCCGATCAAATCCCGTGCCGAATTCTTGCAATAGATCAGCAGTTCGCTTTCCAATCATTCCTGGTAGCTCGTCTGAGTCGAATGACACTATGCCCCGCGCCAGAATCTTGCCACTTGGATCACATACATCAACTGGATCACCTGCAGAAAACATTCCTTGAATCGACGTAACGCCGGCCGGCAACAAGGAAAGTCGTTTTTCTACTACTGCAGTAACAGCACCAGCATCAATAACAATGGAGCCTTGCGAAGTTGTTGCGTAAGTCAACCAGAGTAAACGAGTTGGAATCTTGGACTCGGCAGCAGTGAATAGGGTTCCGACGTCAGAGCCGGCAAGCACAGACTCTGCCAGATCTGCAGAGGTAACGATGGTAGGAATTCCCGCTGCGGTTGCAATCCGCGCAGCTTCTACTTTTGTTGTCATTCCGCCAAGTCCAACGCCGGCTGAGCCCGTGCCACCTATTTGCACATCAGCTATGTCATCCATCGATGCAACATGTGAAATTAACTTGCTACCAGGTAACTCTGGTGGACCATCGAAAAGACCTGAGACATCGGACAACAGAATCAAAGCATCAGCCTGCACGACTTGCGCCACTAATGCAGCTAATCGATCGTTGTCGCCAAATCGAATTTCATCAGTTGCAACTGTGTCATTTTCATTAACAATCGGAAGAATCCCAAGTTCCAATAAGCGATTTAATCCCCGCTGGGCATTTCGATAGTTCGCTCTGCGCAAGACATCTGCAGCAGTTAAGAGCACTTGTCCTACTGTTATCTCAAATTTGCTGAAGGCTGCGGCGTACTGCGAGACCAAAAGTGATTGACCAACACTGGCAGCAGCCTGCTGTGTTGCAACATCTGATGGTCGGGAGTTCAATCCCAGCGGTGCTAGCCCAGCTGCAATTGCGCCACTTGAAACCAAAACTATTTGAGTGCCAGCTAAGCGCTTTTCCGCGATTACTTTTACTAAAGCATTTACCCGTTCAACATCAATGCCACCTGCTCTAGTGGTCAGTGATGACGAGCCAACTTTGACGACAATGCGCCTGGCTGTCGTTATCTCAGTTCGTTTGACCGTCATCTAGGTCTCCATCAAAATCTTCGATGATAAGTGGATCGACTGTCTCAATAATGGCTTCTTCAGGTTCCCCGGTTCCGTATTGACGAATTCGGTGGATGGCAAGACGTTCTTCTGCGCTAAGGCGGCGCTTGTCATACAAACGCTGATCTGTGCCACGAGGACCTTGATGTAAGTCCCCAGCAGTTGGCGCCCAATCAAAAACCACAGCACTCGGGCCTTCACCGATTACAACTTCGTCGCCAGCTACTGCGCCAGCTTTAGCCAATTCAAGTTCGATTCCTGCTCTTGCCAAACGATCTGCCAAGTAACCAACAGCTTCATCGTTTGCAAAGTCAGTTTGATGGATCCAGCGCTCTGGTCGTTCGCCAACAACGCGGTAACGAATAGTTTCGGCTCCCGACTTTTCGGCTGTGACCGTGAATCCAGAGTCATCCACTGATTTAGGTGTGACGATAACGCGTGGTCGATTCTCGGCGGCAAAGATTGCTTCAGCGCGTGAGGCTTTAACAATGTCAGCCAGGGCGAATCCAAGTTCTCTAAGGCCTTCATGACTTACGGCTGACACTAAGAAAACTTGATAACCGCGTTCATGTAAATCGGGAAGAACAAACTCAGCTAGTTCGCGGCCTTCTGGAATATCAATCTTGTTAAGAACAACTACGCGTGGTCGATCTTCCAAGCCGCCATATTGCTTTAGCTCATTTTCAATTACATCTAGATCCGTTAATGGATCGCGGTTAGGTTCCAGGGTCGCGCAGTCCAGCACGTGCACCAAGGCGGCACAGCGCTCAATGTGGCGAAGGAATTCAAGTCCAAGGCCTTTACCTTCGCTTGCCCCAGGAATCAGACCAGGAACGTCTGCCATGGTGAAGATCATTTCGCCCGAGCGAACCACGCCAAGGTTTGGTTCCAAGGTAGTAAAGGGGTAGTCGGCAATTTTTGGTCGAGCTGCTGACATAGCTGCGATCAAGGATGACTTTCCAGCACTTGGATAGCCAACGAGGCCAACATCAGCGACGGTCTTAAGTTCCAGAATGACGTCGCGAGTGACGCCCTTTTCACCAAGGAGTGCGAAGCCTGGTGCTTTACGTTTTGTTGAGGCCAGCGCTGCGTTACCAAGACCGCCACGACCGCCAGCAGCAATTACGTAGCGTGTGCCAATGCCCAACATGTCCGTCAAGACTGTGCC
>JBDLQS010000118.1:0-6541 GCA_039800445.1 Actinomycetota bacterium | reverse complement strand
TGATACGACATCATTTGCTGTCATTTTCGCCAGTCCTAAGAACGATTCATTAAGAATATTTCACGGGCCCGAATTCCCGCCTGAGTCCATTCTCTGACAGTTTCGGCTGGAGTACCACCTGTGACAAGGGCCTCACCTACCAATACGGCTCGGGCCCCACTTAAAACTAAGGCTTCAACTTGATCAGTACTCGAAATCCCAGACTCGGCAATGGCCAAAATCTCATTTGGGATTTGCGGAATCAGGTTGTGACAGACATCCAAGCTGACATCCAAGGTCTTTAAATTGCGGGCATTAACCCCAAGAAGTTTTGGATTGATTACTAGCGCCCGATCCAACTCTGGCTCATCATGAACTTCAACCAGAACAGACATTCCAAGTTCGTTAGCTAGATTGTTTAGCTCCGAGAGTTGACCGTCTGATAATCCAGCAACAATTAGCAGGATCACATCAGCGCCATGAGCCCGGGCTTCCCAAACTTGATATTCATCGACCATGAAGTCTTTACGCAAAATGGGAATTGAAACTTTGCGTCTGACTGCATCAAGGTCTGCCAAGGTTCCATTGAACTTTCGTTCTTCGGTTAGCACGCTAATTACTTGGGCGCCACCCGATTGATACTCAAATGCCAACGAAGCTGGATCAGGAATATCTGAAAGGTGACCTTTACTAGGACTGGCTCGCTTTACTTCTGAGATGACACTGAATGAGTTCTTGTGGAGTAAGTCAGCGGCTGGAAGCGCGCGCGGAACTTCTTCAACGCGTGCTTTCAATTCGTTAAGTGAAACAAGAGTCTTTCGCGCTGCAAGATCTTCTTTAACACCCTGGATTATTGAATCCAGAACAGAAGTCATCTTGTGCCTTTCTTGTGAACTTACGACACTCGAAGTGGGAATGTGCGTTAATTTACGTGAGAATCAAAATCTATTTTTGCTTGCCATAGCCCATGAGAGCTAAGACTTTGCCAGCGATGCCTGCAACTGGAAGCAATGCCACACCGATCCAGAAAACCATTGGGCTTGCGATAACTACACCGATGCAACCAATAAGAAAGCCAAGCATGGCAATCGAGACTGCAGTCCACATTGCAACTGTGTGTCCGTGATCTGCGTGTGAGTCTGACATTGGTTCTCCTTCTAGCGTTACTTTGTTTATTCTAACTGTTAGCGGGAAGCGTTCTCGATTGTCGGGTCAATTCCTTGATCAAGTGCCTGCCACGGCGTCAATTCATTCCCGTTTGCAGGATTGCGTTCGTATCGCTTCGACAAGCCAGTTTCAAATGATTTAAGCGCAATTGCCAGACCGCAAAGTGCTATCAAGATTCCGGCAGGGATAACAGCCCAGGCGTAGTTTGAAGTCTCCGCAACCCAACCCGCGACTTCGCGCCCAACTGCTTGCTCAAATTTCATTCCTACGAATACATCCAAGTTATTGATCAAATTCATTGTTGCGAGAACTATGCCAACGCCAATTGCCAAAATCACTACACCAACTAGCCTTCGGAAGAATCCGCGAGTTGCGATTGCACCAAGCGCCGAAGCTAAAGCTGCAATTGCTAATCCATTGAGGGATGCATTCAATTGGTTGGCGCTCAAACTTAAATTAACTGCAGGGAATCCAGTTTCTTGATATGTTGCGACAACCCAGGGTCGACTCAGGGCAATCAGAATAACTACCGAGCTAAGCAGTTCAATTGATATCAAGTTTCGCAAACTTAGTTTCATACTTGGCTACTCACTAAAGAGTTGGCTACTGCAACTGCATTTAGAACTGCCATGGCTTTTGCCTGACATTCCGCATCTTCACTCTCAGGAACTGAATCTGCAACTACCCCAGCTCCGGCTTGCACATAGGCCACTGAATCTTTAATGACAGTTGAGCGAATTGCGATTGCAGTATCAATGTTGCCAGCGAAATCGAAATACCCGACACAGCCGCCATAAACTCCACGCTTTGACTTTTCTAACTCTTCGATGATTGTCATCGCCATAGGTTTTGGCGCACCCGAAAGAGTTCCAGCCGGGAATGTCGCAGCCACTAAATCAAAGGCACTAACTGCTGGATCAATTTTGCCAATCACGGTGGACACGATGTGCATCACGTGGCTGTACTTCTCAATACTCATAAAATCAGTAACTTCAACAGTGCCTGGCAGACATACCCGACCAAGATCATTTCGGCCGAGATCAACCAGCATTAAATGTTCAGCTCGCTCTTTTTTGTCAGCAAGTAGATCTGAAGCATTGGATTCATCAAGTTCAGGAGTTTCACCACGTGGTCTCGTGCCCGCGATTGGATGCAGCATGGCCTCACCATTGCGAAGCGTAACTAAGGCTTCTGGACTTGATCCAACAACATCGAAGGCAACTTTGGTTCCTAGTTCCTGACCTGCACCAGTTAACTCGGGAATCCTAAACAGGAACATGTATGGACTTGGATTTGTAGCACGCAATACTCGATACACATCAAGTGCTGAGGCTTGGCACTTGGTCGCAAATCTTTGGCTCAGCACAATTTGAAATGCATCGCCAGCGCGAATGCGTTCTTGGGCAACTCTTACTGAATCTTGATACTCAGCACCAGTAGTTTCGCGAGTGAACTCTGCTTTAGCGGTGCGATCAAAACTTGATGCACTTGATTGGGCTTGGCTACCTAGAGCCGCCTCCATTGCGTTGAGTCTTTTCTCAGCATCTAGCCAAGCTTCATCGACGCGTTCGTCAGAGTTGTCATAGTTGACTGCGTTGGCAATCAACGTAACGGTCCCGTCTTTATGATCTAAAACTGCTAAATCAGTTGCAACCAGCATTGCTAACTCAGGTAAGCCCAAAACATCTTCAGTTTCATTAGGGAGTTTTTCTAGGCGACGGACAATGTCATATCCCAAGTAACCAACGACACCACCGGTTAGCGGTGGAAGTTCTTCGTTAGTGATGCCTTCATTGACGCCAGGAGTAAATAGAACATTCAAAGTTTCGCGCAATGCAGCTATTGGGTCGCCAGTTTCTGGCACACCCTGTGGCACTTTGCCTGACCATAATGCCTGGCCATTGCGCTCAGATAACATTGCTGAACTTGCTACCCCAACAAATGAGTAACGCGACCAAGATCTCCCATGTTCGGCAGATTCAAGTAGAAAAGTTCCGGCTCGTTCATCAGCTAGTTTTCGATATAGACCTAGTGCGGTCTCACCGTCAGCCAGCAGTTTTCGAAATACTGGGATTACACGACGATTTTGAGCCAAGTTTCGAAATGACTCAAGATTGGGAGTGGTCATCCACTTACCTCTGGATGCGTAACTGAATCATCGAAGCAAGTTCGATTACCTGTGTGGCAAGCCGCTCCCGATTGATCGACCGTCAAGAGCAAGGTATCGCTGTCACAATCTTTCGCCAGTGAGATCACGCGTTGATGGTTTCCGGAAGTTGCGCCTTTTACCCAAATCTCATTACGGCTACGACTCCAGTAAGTGGCCTTCCCAGTTTCTAAAGTTTGCTGAACGGTTTGCGAATTCATCCAGGCAACCATTAGCACTTCTCTGGTATCGACTTGTTGAACTACGACCGGAATCAATCCTTGGTCGTTGAAAACTAAGGTTTCAACGAACGGCGAGCTCTCCATGTATCTATTGTGCCTTGATTAAACAATGTAGTCGAAATCAGGCAAGTCAGCCTTGGCATTAATGGGCAGGGCCAAAAGGGCTAGCGGACTTCTTCCCCACTGCGCGCAAGTTCTTCTTTAACTTGCGCAATTGTGAGTTCATTAAAGTGAAAAACGCTAGCGGCTAGAACTGCATTTGCTCCGGCCTTAACTGCGGGGGCAAAATCCGAAAGCTTGCCAGCTCCGCCACTTGCAATTACTGGAATATCCACTGCTGCTCGTACCGCAGCAATCAATTCCAGGTCATAGCCATTCTTGGTGCCATCGGCATCCATTGAATTAAGCAGTACTTCGCCAGCTCCCCGATCAGCCGCTTCCACAATCCACTCCAAGGCATCTCGGCCACTGCTATTTCGGCCACCATGTGTGGTTGCTTCAAATCCACTTGGAGAATCTGAGTTGCGCCGAACATCAACTGAAATAACAATGCACTGATCTCCGAATCGCTTGGCAGCATCAGAAATCAATTCAGGATTAGCGATTCCGGCAGTATTGATCCCAACTTTGTCGGCACCAGCACGTAGAAGTTGGTCAACATCTGAAACACTTCTTACTCCGCCACCAACAGTTAATGGAATGAAGAGTTCGTCGGCAGTTCGGCGAATCATTTCGTAGGTAGTTTCCCGATTTGAACTCGATGCCGTGATATCAAGAAAAACCAATTCATCGGCACCTGAGTTTCCATACCTGCGAGCAAGTTCAACTGGATCACCAGCATCATGCAGATTCTCAAAATTGACGCCCTTAACGACTCGACCGGCATCAACATCAAGGCACGGAATAACTCGAACTGCAACACTCATTGGCTAAACCTGCGGCCCAGAAACTTCGATTGCTTCTTCGAGTGTGAAAGCTCGGGCATAAAGCGCCTTGCCAACGATTGCGCCTTCAACACCAATTGCAGTTAATGCTCTAAGTTCAACCAGATCGTCAAGAGTTGCGATACCACCACTTGCAATCACAGGCATTTTGGTTCGCTCACACATCTGCTTAAGTAAATCAACATTTGGTCCGCGCAAGGTTCCATCCTTGGTTACATCAGTAACTACATATCTTTGGCAACCATCTGATTCCAACCGCTCCAGAGTTTCCCAAATGTCGCCGCCCTCTTTCGTCCAGCCACGTGCCGCAAGCACTGTGCCACGAACATCCAGACCAACAGCGATCCGATCTCCGAATTCGCCAATCACGCGCGCAGTCCACTCTGGATCTTCAAGTGCTGCAGTTCCCAAGTTCACGCGACGGCACCCAGTTGCAAGCGCAGCTCGAAGTGATTCATCGTCTCTAATCCCACCAGAGAGCTCGACATTTACATCGAGTTTGCCAACTACTTCAGCTAATAACTTTCGGTTTTCACCACGACCGAAGGCGGCATCAAGATCAACTAAATGAATCCACTGGGCGCCACTTGCCTGCCAATCAAGGGCTGCTGCTAGTGGGTCTCCAAATGATGTGGCGCTATCAGCTTCGCCTTGTACTAATCGCACGGCCAATCCATCCGCAACATCAACTGCAGGTAGCAAAATTAAGGATGTCATTTAGTGCTCCGATATTGAGTTAACGAGTTCATTTGATCGCTGCTATCCAGTTTGCCAATAATGTCAGACCAGAATCGCCAGATTTTTCGGGGTGAAACTGGGTAGCCCAAAGCGGGCCGTTTTCCACAGCTGCCACAAAGTCATCGCCGTGGTTTGCCCAACTTACTTTCGGGGCAGCCAACATTTCATGCGGGTCAAGTTCCCACTTGCGCGTTGCGTAAGAGTGAACAAAATAGAAACGCTCTTGCTCAATTCCATTGAACATTTGTGACCCTGTTGCGGCAGCAACGTTGTTCCAGCCCATGTGTGGAAGCACGGGTGCATTTAGTTTTTCCACGGTGCCAGGCCATTCGTTCAAGCCTTCAAAGAAACCTTCGCCAGAATGCTCGGTGCTTCGTTCAAACAGCACCTGCATGCCAACGCAAATACCTAAAACTGGTCGACCTCCGGCAAGCCGGCGACCAATAATCTGCTCACCTCGGACATTTTTGATTCCCTGAATGCAGGCAGCAAATGCGCCTACACCTGGTACCAATAGTGCGTCGGCGTCTAAAGCTTCATCGAAGTCCGCAGAAATCGAAACTTTCGCTCCAGTAGTCTCAACTGCGCGTTGCGCCGATCTTACGTTTCCTGATCCGTAGTCAAGAATGACAACAGAAGTCACGAGCTAGAGACTTCCCTTTGTTGACGGAACATCTAGGACGCGTGGATCAATCGCAACTGCTTCCCGAAGTGCACGGGCTACTGCTTTGAATTGCGCTTCACTTACGTGATGGGCATTACGTCCACTCAGAATTCGAATGTGGATACAAATCTGAGCGGTAGCAATAATTGATTCCCAAATGTGACGAATCAATGTCGTGTCAAAAGTTCCGATCAGTTCCACGATCTCTGGCTGGTCATGAACTAGGTAAGGACGACCGGAAAGGTCTACTGCTGCATGGCAGGCAGTTTCATCTAGTGGTACGTAAGCATCACCAAATCTGCGGATGCCAACCTTGTCACCAAGTGCAGTTCGAATTGCTTCACCTACAGCTAGGGATGTGTCTTCAACTGTGTGATGTGAGTCCACGTCTACATCGCCCGTCGTGCGTACCTTAAGATCAAAGCCGCCATGGCGTCCTAACTGAGAAAGCATGTGATCAAAAAATGGCACGCCAGTTTCAATGTCGATCTGTCCAGTGCCATCTAAATTAAGTTCAACCAGAACTGAGCTTTCCTTAGTGGTGCGTTCAATGCGTGCGGTGCGTGCCATCTGATTACTTTCCGTTAGTTCGATTAGTTACTTGAATTAGTGCGGTCTTAAAGGCTTGGTTTTCATCTGGTGTTCCAATACTGACTCTTAA
>JBDLQS010000117.1:0-3033 GCA_039800445.1 Actinomycetota bacterium | reverse complement strand
CGATTTTCATATCGGACGGTGAAGTTAGCAAAATCTGGATTGGTAGCAAGATCTGGTCGCTTAATCACTTCACAAAGACGCTCATAGAACTTTTCTTTAGCACAACCAATAACGATCCAGTAGTCCTTAGTCTGGAAAACCTGGAATGGCACTAACGAAGGATGCGCCGAATGCGAGTGACGAATTGGTTCGTGACCACCTGATAGATGCCAGGCGCCAATGTAGCTAGTCATGGAAAGTGCAGTGTCATAGAGTGAAACATCACAGTCCATGCCAACACCGTCACGCCTGGCTGCATGAATGCCACTCACGAGTGCAAGGGCTGCAACGAAACCACCAGAGAAGTCCACCAAAGACAAGCCACTCTTAGTTGGCGGACCATCAGGTTCACCAGTAAGTGACATCCAGCCAGCTAGACCTTGCAACATGTAGTCATAGCCCGGTTCTTTTGCCCGCGGACCAGTCATGCCGAAGCCACTTAAAGAACAGCAGACAATTGCTGGATTGAGGTGCTTTAGATCGTCGTAAGTAATTTTGAGTTTTGCTGGAACATCCCCACGCAAGTTTGAATAAACCGCATCACTTTGCTTTACCAAGTCTTCGAAAGTTGCTCGGCCTGCTGGTGTTGAAAGATCCAAAGAGATTGATTCTTTATTGCGATTGAAAGCCTCAAAGAATAAGGAATCTTCTTCATGTGCGTAAGGCGGAACGTATCTGCCGACGTCACCACCGGAACTTGGATCTTCGATCTTGATGATGCGCGCACCAAGATCAGCAAGATGGACAGTGCCAAATGGTCCTGCTCCGAATTGCTCAAGGGAGAGAACGGTGATTCCTTCTAGAGGGCGTGGCATTTTTATCCTTTGGTTTGCTATTGATTACTTAAAACTTCGATTTTCCCTGAACCAGTTACAACTTTACCTACCGTGATAAATCCATGCTCAACCAGTTGGATTTCAAAGGCAGGATCAATACTTGCCAAGAGCCCGCCATTAGTCTGTGGGTCAAACAGGGCAGCCTGGGAATTTTCATTATTAAGTCCCAGGACCTCTCGATCCAAGGCAGCACGGTTGCGAGCATCGGCTGAAGTTCGTTTCCCGGAATTAAAAAGTGACTGAGCTTGAGGTAAAACTGCTTGCGAAGGTAGCTGAATTTGGGCAGTTAGGAATGAGTTACCCAGCATTTCACTGAGATGGCCAATTAGACCAAATCCAGTGACGTCAGTTACCGCGTGCACCGCCGTACCCAATTCAGCCAGTGAGTTCCGTGCACCTAAGTTAGAGACTTTCATTTGATCCAAGGCGATTACTTCATCACTTGGCTCACGCGTTGAAAGCAATACGCCAACACCTAATGGCTTAGAAAGCATTAGCAAGTCACCATCTGCCATTCCAGTTTTGCGCCAGATTTCACCTGGATGAACATAGCCAGTAGCTGCCAATCCAAAAATTGGCTCAGCAATTCGAACTGTGTGACCGCCAAGAATTTCAACTCCGGCTTCCTTGCAAGCTAAAGCTGCCCCAGAAACACATGCTGAGATTTCCTCATCAGCGATTTCTTTGGGAAATCCACAAACCAGTAACGCCGTTTTTGCTAAGCCACCCATGGCATAAATGTCAGAAAGTGAATTCAAGGCACTTACGTAACCGTATTCAAAGGCATCGCTAACAACGGGAGGAAAGAAGTCAACAGTTGTTATAAGTGATGTAGTTTCGTTGATTGCGGTAACGGCTGCATCATCAGGGGCCGCTAGACCAACAAGGGTATCGATACCTTGTTGGTCGTAAGCGGCAGAACGAAGTAACTTCAGCAGGGATGCATCTGCTTTAGCAGCACAGCCACCACATGAAGTTAAATCCCTAAGACTTAAGCCCGTTACATCAAGTGTCATTTAGCTGTTAAGGCCTCGACGAAATCACGTGAGTTCTTAGTTGTTGGTAGTGACATAACTGCATTCAAAACTCGATCAGCTACATCTTTTCCTGCTACTAGCGAGACATTGTCACGGAACTTAGTTTCAACATCGCTCACCGAAAGCGGACGTTCATCTGCACCACGGTTAATGTCCTCACGCTTACGAAGCGTGCGACCGTCCTTAGTCTGAATGATTACTTCACCATGGAAGTACTTCGGGAACGTAGGATTTGGATCGTTTTGGTAGGAGACCTTTGCTGCCAATTCCAACAACTCAGGATCAACTAAACAATCATCATCAAGATCTGCCAAAGTGAAGCGACGCTTAGCAATGGCAGTAGCAACGATGAAAGGCAACGAGAATTTAGCATCGTAATCACTGCGTGGAGTTAGCTTGGCCTGTGCTGGTTCGCAAACCACTGGCACAACTTGTGACGGCACAATCGTGGTCACAGATTCAATATCTGCGGCAGTCAGGTTGCTTTCGGTTGCAAGTTCAATCGCAATATCAATGCAGGCATGTGTGAAGTGACATGCAGCGTAAGGCTTAATTGCCACTCGCATCAATTCCCAAGCTGAACCCAAGTCAGCAGCTACTGCATCCATCTTTAGGTCATGGCCGGCTGGAGTGTGTGTTGTGTAAAGACCGAACCGACCTTCATAAATTGCAAGTGGTGCTTCGAACTTTGCCTTGGCAAGTTCTGCAGCAGTGATTCCTGAAACTGCAGCCCAGCCTGGATGCAGACGCTTAGTCCAAGCGCCAGTTTCTAAGAACTCCATAGAACCTGAAGCTAATGATCCAACAATTCCTTGAGCGCTGGCGATACCGTGCGCATCAAGTCCGATCATTTTGGCTGCTGCGGTGGCTGCGCCAAATGCACCAGCAAGGCCAGTTGGATGGAAACCTTGCGCATGGAATCCGCCGTTAGCAGCAGTACCAACGCGGGCACCAATTTCTAATGCAACCAGAAAGCCCAGCACGAGATCGTTACCACTAAGTTCGCGATCGTCAGCAATAGCGATCGCTGTTGGTAGCGCACTTGCGGTGGCATGGATAACACCAGGAACGTGGGTGTCGTCAAAATCCAAACCATGGATCAGGATGCCGTTAAGCATTGC
>JBDLQS010000116.1:0-7059 GCA_039800445.1 Actinomycetota bacterium | reverse complement strand
TTGATCGCAATCTTCTCGGGCGACGAGTAAGAATTCCAAGCAAACAAAAGGGGTTGGCTCTGCCAGCCCCTTTTTGCATGTGCGAAAACTTCTATTCCTTGGCAAAGTAGAGCCATGAGCGAAACACACTTGGTTCTAGGAACTGACATTCGTGGCCCGTGGCCGCAAGGTACTGAAGTTATTTACTTCGGAATGGGTTGCTTCTGGGGAGCTGAGAAAAAGCTTTGGAATCTTCCAGGTGTAGTTAGTACTGCAGTTGGCTACATGGGTGGCACCGCAAGTGATCCAACCTACCCATTAGTTTGCACCGGATCCACAGGTCACTCTGAAATTGTTTTAGTTGCATACGATCCGTCTCAGACTTCCATTTATGACTTGTTGAAATGTTTTTGGGAAAATCACGATCCAACACAAGGCAATCGCCAAGGTAATGACATTGGTACGCAGTACCGCAGTGCCGTTTACTGGACAACGTCAGATCAAGAAAAATGGGTGACTGAATCTCGCAATGCTTACAACGATGTTTTAGTGAGCAAAGGCTTTGACCCAATTACGTCTGAGTTAGCTCCAGCTAGCAACTTTAAGTTCTGGTACGCCGAGGAATATCACCAGCAGTACTTGATCAAGAATCCAAATGGCTATGATTGCCACGCACACACGGGAATCTTGTTGCCGGAGATTGCAACCCTAAGTAGCTAGTGTTTTTGCTGCTGTTGGCTTTCGTGTTTCTGGCATGAACATAACCAGAACGGTAGTAGCACTTGCAACTATCAGGCTGGCAATGAATGGCCAAGCGAATCCTCCAGTTGAATCTGCTAAGTAGCCAAATAAAAGTGGACCAATGATGATGCCCAGGTCACTCATCATTTGATAGGTCGCAACGACTGGACCGCCCTTACGGCCATCAACAATGTCACCAACTACTGCAGAAGGCGCGCCACCCAAGAATGCTGCGCTTACTCCCATGGCAACCATCGCTGCGTAGAACCCGATTAACGTTTCGCTGACAACTAAACAGAGCATTGACACTACGAGGAATAAGGTTCCAATGATCATTGATGGCTTGCGCCCTCTGGTGTCTGTCATTCGCCCAGCTGGCAGCAACAGTGAAGCTTGCACAACGCTTGTCGCAAGGAATCCGTAACTTGAAGTTGCCGGACTCTTTTGCAGAACCGAAACTACAAATAACGGAATCAAAGCAGATCGCAAACCAAATGAGGTCATGCCATTTGAAAGATTAACCACGAGCGCAGTCCAGTAAGCGCGGAACTTGAGAGCAGCTCGAAGCGCCATCGGTGGCTCTTGTAGTTCTGCAGGTTCGGAAGTGTCTTTGGTTGGGTGACCTAGGCCCTTTGGAAGTGCAAAGTAAGCGGTTAACGCAGCCAAGCTAAGCGTTGCAGCATAAACAAAGAATGGCGCTCGGATACTTATGCCAACAACTAAACCACCAACGGCTGGCCCAGCTAGACCTCCGAATAGAAAGCCTCCTTGATAAGTGCTGGCTGCCCTACCTCGGTGCGAAGAATCTACGGTGCGCAGAAGTAATGACATGGACGAAACTGTGAACATTGCCGAGCCAGTGCCACCAATGCCACGAAGAATAATCAGCTGCTCAAATGTTTGAGAAAAACCGGCTAAGGCACTGGATACCGAAACGATACTGAGTCCAATCCAAAGGACACTTCGCTCGCCAAATCGATTCACTAACCATCCACTTGGTGCGGCACTTATGAATCGCATCAAAGCAAAAACACTGATGACGGAACTGGCAGCAAAGGCTGAGACTTCAAAAGTTTGAGCGAAGACCGGAATGATTGGGGCAACAATTCCAAATCCGAGTGCAACGCAAAATGCAACTGCTGTAAGTATGGCAACTTCGCTTGGAAGATCTTTAAAGTATCGATCGAGTAATTTGCGCATGTCTAGTAGTAAGTCACAATTTCAAAACCATGGGAAACAATCTGAGCCAAGATCTGATCGCGATGTTCAAAGCCACGAGTTTCAAGTTCAAGTTCAACATCAACTTCACTAATTGCTAATGCCGGATTCATGCGTGTGTGTGAAGTTTGAATGATGTTAGTTCCCAGTTCTGCCACACAAGCCAATAATTTTGCTAGTGATCCAGGTTGATCAGTCAATCTAACTTGCACCATCAAGAATCTGCCTGATGTTGCAAGGCCAGTTCGTAATACGCGGCTAAGTAGCAGAGGATCGATGTTGCCACCAGATAGAGATGCAACTACTGGTCCCTCGAAAGAATCTGGATCATCCAGGATCGCGGCAACCGCTGCGATACCACCGGCCTCGACTTGAAGTTTGCTGCGCTCTAATGTCAACAGCAGTGCTCGTGCCAAGGAAGCTTCACTCACGGTACGAATCTCATCGACATGCTGCTGAATGATTTTGAATGGAACATCGCCAGGTTTTCCAACCGCAATACCATCGGCCATAGTTGACATTTTTGGCAGCATTTGTGGTGAGCCAGCGGCAAGTGATGGGGGATAAGCTGCAGCCATTTCGGCTTGGACACCGATTACTTTTATGTCAGGTCGCAAACTCTTGATTGCAAGTGCTGTGCCAGCAAGTAAGCCGCCACCCCCGGTACAAACCACAACTGTCTTAACGTCAGGGTTTTGTTCCAAAATCTCAAGACCCATAGTGCCTTGCCCAGCAACAATATGTTCGTGATCAAACGGGTGAATAAATACCGCACCGGTTTCATTTGAAAAGTCACTGGCAGCAGTTAGAGCCTCGTCAATTGTTCTGCCATAAAAAATTACATCGGCACCATAGCCAAGTGTTGCTTGGTACTTAGGAAGCGTCGCACCTTCTGGCATGAAGATAGTTGCTTTGATTCCAAGAATCTGGGCGGCAAGCGCAACACCTTGAGCATGATTTCCAGCGCTGGCAGCTACCACACCGTTTTTGCGCTCCGCATCAGATAGTCGAGCAATGCGGTTATAGGCGCCACGAATCTTAAAGGAGCCAGCGCGCTGAAGATTTTCACACTTGAATGTGACATCAACTCCGTACTTCTTTTCAATCCAGCCAGCACTGATTGATGGGGTCTTCTTGATTACGCCATCAAGCAACTTGGCTGCATCATTGATGTCTTCTAGATTCACGGGCTGCACTGGTCAATATTGGCACGCTTAGGCTCAACAATCTAATTTCCGTGAAACTGGAGTGACCTTCCACACAACTGCAGGACCATAGACCTACAACCGTGGGATTTGTGGATTACTCCCACTGGTAAGTTAAGGGTATTGAGTAACACCTTTAAGGATTTAGGCGAACATGACACTGGCAATAAAGGCATCTGGATTAGCTAAAGCTTATGGAGATGTGATTGCACTTAATGGAATCGACATTGAAGTTGAGCAAGGAACCGTCCTTGGCTTACTTGGACCTAACGGCTCCGGCAAAACAACTACCGTAAGAATTCTGGCCACCTTGCTTCAGGCCGACAGTGGTTCAGCCAGCGTTGGTGGCTTTGACGTAGTAACTCAACCAGATGAAGTTCGTAGCGTAATTGGTCTGACCGGACAGTATGCAGCAGTAGACGAGTACCTCACAGGTCGAGAAAATCTAGAACTTTTTGGCCGACTATTTCACTTAAGCAAGTTTGATGCTGCCAAGCGCGCCGCTGAACTACTCGATCGCTTCGATTTATCTGATGCAGCCGATCGTGGCATTAAGGGATATTCAGGCGGCATGCGTCGTCGCCTAGATTTAGCAGCATCCCTAATTGGTCGTCCGAATGTTTTGTTCCTAGATGAGCCAACAACTGGGCTGGATCCACGCAGCCGCCAAGGCATGTGGGAAGTTATTGAAGATTTGATTGCAGAAGGAACCACAGTATTGCTGACAACTCAGTACTTGGAGGAAGCAGATCAATTAGCAAATCGCATCGTAGTTCTTGATCATGGCAATGTGATCGCCGAAGGAACTTCCGATGAATTGAAGTCACAAGTTGGTGGCGACCGCATTGAGATTGTCGTTGATTCTGCCCAAGATGTGTCCAAAGCGGCAATTGCAATTGCCGAATTTGGTTCTGCTCCAGCAATCACTGAAGACCTAACAAAAACAATCCTGTTGCCAGTTGCTGGTGGTTCAACTGCAATTGTGAACATTGTTCGCAAGTTAGACGAAAACAACATTTCGATTGCCGACATAGCACTTCGCCGACCAACACTTGATGATGTGTTCCTAAGTCTGACTGGGCATGTGACAGAAAATACTGAAGAAGTTGCAGGGCCTGCTAAGGGACGCCGGGGACGAAGGGGTAGAAGATAACCATGAGTACTTTGACAACAGAATCAATTAAGGAAGCAACAGCGCCGCGTCCTCGCTTTGGCTGGCTGATTACTGACAGCATTTCGGTTTCACGTCGACACTTGCTAAAGATCACCCGCGTTCCGGAATCACTTTTCTTTGCTTTGATTCAGCCAGTTATGTTCGTCCTACTTTTTGCGTTCGTTTTTGGTGGCGCAATTGATGTTGGCCCAGGCGGGGCTCAGGCTTACCGCGAATACTTAATCCCAGGAATCTTGGCTCAGACGGTTATGTTTGCGGTGGCTGGAATCACAGTAGGCATTACTGAAGACGCCAGCAAGGGAATCATGGATCGATTCCGTTCCTTGCCGATGCGTCCAGGTGCGGTACTTACTGGACACACTTTGGCCTCCTTGTTACAAAACATCTTGGTCATTTCGATTCTGTCAATCACTGGCTTGGCTGTTGGCTGGAGAATTCATAACGGTTTTTCTGATGCAGCTTTGGCTTACTTAATGTTTGCCACATTCGCTTACGCAATTACTTGGGTTGGCGCCTGGATCGGGTTACACATGCCGAACTCAGAAGTTGCTGGCACAGCAGGGTTAGCTTGGATATTCCCATTCACTTTTGCATCCAACATCTTCACACCAGTTGCCACAATGCCCGGTTGGTTGCAACCATTCGTGTTGTGGAATCCGGTTTCATCACTTGCGCTGGCAGCTCGTCAGTTGTTTGGAAATCCAACACCACTTCTGGGAGATTCATTCCCAGAGCGCTATCCAGTGCAACTCTCATTTGCGTATTCGTTCTTGCTGTTGGCAATCTTTGCGCCACTAGCCGTGCGAGCTTTTAAAACTCGTAACAAGTAGAACTAAGGAACGTAAAGTTCCGCAGCAACAATGACAATACGGAGTATTTTTCCAGAAGGTGTTTCGTAAGAAATCTCAGCGCCAACTTCTTGATTGAGTACAGCCGCGCCCATTGGACTAGTTGGTGAGTAAACATCAATTGAAGTGTGCGCGGCTTCTTCGCGGGAGCCAAGCAGGAATGTTTCAGTGTCATCTAAGTCTGGGAAGTTAACTGTTACAACCATGCCTTGGGAGACAATCCCCTCTTCAATTTCAGGTGTTCCAATTTGCGCCGCTTCCAGCATTTTCGTTAGCTGACGAACACGACCTTCATTCTTGCCTTGCTCTTCGCGAGCTGCGTGATAGCCGCCGTTTTCTTTAAGGTCGCCTTCTTCGCGAGCAGCAGTGATGCGTGCCTTAATCTCTTCGCGAAATTCGCCACTGCGATGCTCAAGCTCAGCTTTGAGCCGATCGTATGCCTCTTGCGTCAACCAAACTTCGTTCATTCGATAGAGATTACGCGTATTTAGCTAGTTGGTGCGACTCCAGGTACTACCTGCTCTGGAATCTTCACTCCTGGTGGGAAATTTGCTGGGGGAACCCGCATGTTTGCCGAGTTTGAGCAGCCCAGAACTTCAGCTAGTACGGCCTGGCCATTGGTGGTCAATGGGTAGGTGATTTGTTCATATTCACTGCCACCAGCAATCATTACGGTTGCGTATCCCACATCAGTGCGTGAAATGTCTTGGGCCCGAAGTACACAGTAAGTTGCAAGTTCCGGACCACGTGCCAATTCCCAGGTCACATTAACCTGAGTCGGCGAGACGACTTCGAAAGTCAGGAGCTGCTCACTGACGCTGGGATTCTGTTGGCGAAACGCACCGTAGGCGAGGCTGCCGGAAACGACACCAGCAATCAAGACTCCGATTAATGCGGGAACAACGCGCCGGCGCTTCACACCATATAGAATTTGGATGTGCTCTGGAAGGTTTGAATCGTTAGGCATACTCCCTCCAGAATACGTCCTTGAACGAGATAGTGGAGAATAGAGGTATGGCACAAACGGACCTCACTGAATTTGGTGTGGAAATGTATTTGCCCGCTAACGGTGAACCACTTCGATTACTTGCAGTTCACGCGCATCCAGATGATGAATCCAGCAAAGGCGCGGCATCCACGGCAAAGTACATCAGTGAAGGTGTGCAGATTATGGTCGTGAGTTGCACCGGCGGGGAACGTGGCGACATTTTGAATCCAGGATTCGAACTTGGAGATAGATCTATTTCAGAAGTTCGCAAAGCTGAAATGAAACGCGCCGCTGACATTCTAGGTGTCTCACATCGCTGGCTGGGATTTGAAGATTCCGGTTGGCCAGATGGTGATCCAAAGCCACCCCTGCCAAAAGGTTGCTTTGCGGACTTGCCACTTGAAACAGTAAGTGCACCGTTAGTAGAAATCGTTAGAGAATTTAAGCCACACGTGATTACTACTTACGACGAAAATGGTGGCTACCCGCATCCGGATCACATCAGAACTCATGAGGTTTCAATGTTTGCTTGGGAGCAAGCTGCTAACCCAGACTACAAAACTTCACAGGAACCCTGGGCGGCTGCAAAACTTTATTACCACCATGGATTTTCAAAACTGCGCGTGCAAACTATGCATGATGTTTGTCTTGAACTAGGAATCGATTCTCCATATCAAGAATGGCTGGATGAGTGGGAAGACGAGGATTTAGTGACGGATCGTGTCACAGCGCGAATTAATTGTGCTAACTGGTTCCCAATCCGAGAAGCAGCGCTTAAGGCACATGAAACTCAAATTGATCCAAATGGCAGCTGGTTCGTAATTCCAAATGAAAAACTTGTCCAAATTTGGCCGACTGAAGATTATGAACTTGCTATTTCACGAATTGGTGAAATTGTGGAAGAGA
>JBDLQS010000115.1:0-3979 GCA_039800445.1 Actinomycetota bacterium | reverse complement strand
CTTTATGGCTTCGCCCGATACGCAGATGAAATTGTTGATGATTTGGCTTCGACTCTCACTGAAGTGGAAAAGGCTCAGCAACTCAATGCCTGGGGTAATGAGTTTTTGGCAAAGTTTGATTCTGGCGAAACCGATGATCCAGTTTGTATTGCTGTTCTCGATACGGTCCGTCGCTGGAACATTCCACGCGAACATTTTGAGGCCTTCCTGCATTCAATGACTATGGATCTAACGGTTACCGAGTATCAAACCTACGAAGATCTATATGAGTACGTTTATGGATCAGCCGCCGTAATTGGACTTCAAATGGTTCCTATTTTGGAGCCATCAAATCAGGATGCTTATAAGTATGCAACAGAGTTAGGTGTTGCCTTTCAACTCGCAAACTTCATTCGCGATGTTGGCGAAGACCTGGAGCGCGGCCGAGTTTATCTACCACTTCAGGAACTTGCTCAATTCGGAGTTTCCAGAGCTGACTTGGAAGCTCGTATCGCTACTCCCGAAATCAAAGCTGCATTAAAGTTTCAAATCGCTAGAGTTCGACAACTCGAGGAATCTTCTCGCACCGGAATAGCAATGCTCGGTGCGCAATCTCAACCTTGCATTGAGACCGCTCGAATTCTTTATTGCGGCATTGTGGATGCAGTAGAAGAGATCGATTATGAAGTGTTTACTAAACGGGCAACAGTTTCGATGTCTCGCCGCCTCAGAGTCGCGGTGCCTGCTTACTATCGGGCGCGCAAACTCTGGAAACGAACTACTTGATTCCTAAAAAGCGATGAACGCTTTTTCGAGGTGGGCCTGAAACAGGTTCACGTTGCACGCCTTTTCGACCGAGCCATATCCAAATTACTAATGTGAGCACTACGAGACAAAAGCCAAATAGCAAGTCCTCTATCGGTGCAAACACCAATCGTCCGTCTCCGATAAACGTTGGTGGTGAATCCTTTGGGGTACTTGAGCCGATTATCGCGGCGCCGTCGTATTCCACAATTCCAAATCCCGTCAAAATTCCATTTGTGACCAATTGGAAAAAGATCACAATTGAATATGAAACCCAAAAAACTCGTCGCTTCAATATTCTTGTCCTAAAGACAAATAGGTCTAAGGCAATTACAACAAGGACGCCAATGATCGCTAACTGGGTATAAGTCACTTAGATTCCTCGTCTCCGGCTTCCCAGCTTCGGGCGCTTCGCACGGCCTCAAAGGACAAAATTGCACAAATCGGAATCACGATGAAAAACAGGATTTCATCAAACGGGATATTTGCAACCGTAGTGATTCCAGTTACGTAACGTGGATCAAATGTCCAATGTCCTTGCGCGATTGCGTACGCGTCCCAAATTGAGAACACGATTACCACTGGCAACACTGTAAGAATCAAGCGAATAGTTCTGCGATAAACATTGGTGCGTAAGAAATATTCAAGCCAAGCAGTTCCAACGAGGCAGCCCAAAAGAACGCTTAAATAGGCGAACTTAGACATGTGGCTCTCTTTCGGTTACTTCCAAATGTACCTTGTTGTGACGCAGGGGGTCGTGGCGCAGAGACGAGATTTCGTGTCGGCATCTAGAATGAAGTAGTGACGGATTCGCCAAACTTTGATCCCATGCTGGGGAAAGTTTTGGAAGACCGCTATAGCGTTGACGAGCTGATTGCTCGAGGCGGGATGGCCACTGTTTACCGTGGCACCGACCTAAGACTTGGAAGAACCGTAGCCCTAAAAGTTCTCGGGGGCGTGTTAGTCAATGACCCGGATTTCGTGGAGCGCTTCACGCAAGAAGCTCGAGCCACTGCAGCCTTGACTCACCCCAATGTGGTGGCAGTTCATGACCAGGGAATCAGTGATGGCTATCCGTTCCTCGTCATGGAGTTTGTGCAAGGGCGAACCATCCGAGAAATCATGGCACAATCTGGTCCGTTTACTAGCGCTCATGCTTTGGAGATTATCGGTGCCGTTCTTGCCGGCTTGAGTTCAGCACACGATGCTGGATTCGTCCATCGAGACATCAAACCGGAGAACGTCTTAATCACAAACGACGGCCACATCAAAGTTACTGATTTTGGCTTAGCTCGAGTTATTAGTGACACTCCAGTAAGCGACTCCACGGGAGCAGTTTTGCTTGGCACTATGGCATACCTATCCCCTGAACAAGTTCAACAGTTAGCTGTCGACCAAAGATCTGATGTTTACTCTTGCGGCATTTTGCTTTATGAAATGGTGACTGGACTTGTTCCATTCACTGGCGCATCTGCGCTAGATGTCGCCTACCAACACGTCAATAGCAATGTGGCAGCACCAAGTTCAATTCAGCCTGACGTACCACCGGCGGTAGATCATTTGGTTCTGGCCGCTACCAGAAAATCACCGGCTGAACGCATACAAAGCGCCCGCGAATTTCGTGATGGGGTTATCCGAGCGATCTCTGCGGTTCCGCGTGCCGAAGCCCTCACAACTGCACTTCCGTTGCAAACTACTCAAGTTATTCCGAATGCAGTTCGAGGCTCACACCGAGCAACCGGTGCGGTGCCGTTACAAAAACCAAATCCAGGGATGGGCCCAAGTGGAGTTCACCGCGATGATTCAGCAAAGTCAAAGAAACGCAGGTGGGCTCCGCTGCTCTTGATGCTCGCACTGTTTGTAGGTGGTGGAGCTTGGTATCAATTCACTGGCAGTTACGAAGTTGTGCCACCAGTGAGTTCACTAACCGTGGATGAAGCAACAGTAATTTTGGCTCCTCTCGAGCTTGGCGTCGAAGTCGTTGAAGAATTCTCCGAGGACATCCCTGCAGGTGTTGTTATAAGAACTGAGCCAGCAAGTGGCGATAATGCCCGTAAAGGTTCGCCAGTTAAATTGTTTGTCTCAAAAGGCCAGGAGCGCTACCTAATTCCATCAGACCTTGCTGGACAAGACCCTGCGGACGCAACTTCTGCGCTCGAGGCTTTAACCCTTGTTATCTTGGGAACAAATGAAGTCTTTGACGAGTTAATTCCTGTTGGGAAAGTTGTAAGCACTGATCCAGTTGGCGGCTCTTCAGTTAAGCGAGAAACACCAGTCACAATACTCGTCTCAAAGGGACCCGCTCCGGTGGAAGTTCCACCAATCATCGGAACCCTGATCACGGACGCCACCACCACTTTGGGTCCGCTTGGTCTGACTACCGAAACAATTCGGGAAGACTTTGATGACAGTGTGGCCGGGACCATTCTTTTAACAGACCCGATTCCGGGTACCACTGTGCCTAAGGGCACCGTAATTAAGGTGGTTCTAAGTAAAGGACCAGTCTTAGTTGATGTACCAAACGTTGTAGGTATGGACGTTGCAACTGCTACGGCTACGCTCCAGAGCGCTGGTTTTCAAGTGAAGACTGTAAACAAACTCACCGTGGCAATCTTGAATAAGGTTTATTCACAGAATCCCGCATCTGGATCAAAATCTCCGAAGGGTTCGGTAATCACTCTAGAAATTGTCTAGTGGGTTTACTTTCGATCTCTCAGCATGTCTGCTACCTGGAATGCCAAGTCAAGACTTTGAATTCGATTTAGCCGAGGATCGCACGCCGTTTCATATCTAAATGGCAAGTCAGTTTCGCTAACGCCGCCAATACCACCCAAGCATTCGGTTACATCGTCACCGGTTAACTCAATGTGGATTCCACCTGGATGTGTTCCTAGAGCTTTGTGAACCTCAAAGAAGCCACGAACTTCGTCAATCACATCATCAAGTAGTCGGGTCTTATGTCCAGAAGCAGCCTCAGTGGTGTTTCCATGCATCGGATCGCAAACCCACAAAACTGGATGATCAGTTTTTTGTACGGCAGCAACTAGCTTTGGCAGAACATTTCTGATGTTGCCTGCACCCATTCGAGTTATGAACATCAAGCGGCCTGGAACTTTTTCTGGATTCAGCTTTTCAAGCAATCCCAAGATGTCAGATTCAGTTGTCTTTGGACCTACCTTGACGCCAATAGGGTTCT
>JBDLQS010000114.1:0-2633 GCA_039800445.1 Actinomycetota bacterium | reverse complement strand
TTGTCGGAGATAAAGCCAGGCAAGTGGTGGTCGCTCGCGTTAATGGTGAGATTGTCGACTTGAGCCAGGTTCTACAAGATGGCGATTCGATTGAACCGATTCTGATCAGTGAACCAGAAGGGCTTTCCGTCCTGCGTCACAGCGTCGCACACCTCGTCGCGCAAGCCACTCAGTCAGTATTTGCTGACGTAAAGCTGGGCGTTGGCCCTCCAATTAAAGATGGCTTCTTTTATGACTTCGGTACTACACGGACTTTTACTCCCGATGATTTGGTGACGATTGAAAAGAAGTGCGTTGAGATCATTAATTCGGGGCAGAAATTCTCTCGCCGAGTTACTAATCGCGAGGCAGCACGCGCCGAGTTGAGTAATGAGCCATTCAAGATTCGCTTACTTGGCGCCGATGAGAATGCCACGGTTATGTCAGAAGATGTAATGGAAGTTGGCGGCGGCGAACTTACGATCTACGACAACATCGATCTTCGCAGCGGTGAGCTTCGCTGGTGCGATTTATGTCGCGGTCCACACGTTCCCGATACTCGCTACATAGATGCTCGAGCCATCAAGTTGATGCGCACTTCAGCTGCTTATTGGCTGGGCGATCAAAAAAACGAGTCAATGCAGCGCGTGTATGGAACAGCTTGGCCAACTAAAGATGGTCTTAAGCAGTACTTGAACATGCTTGAGGAAGCTGAGAAGCGCGATCACCGCCGACTTGGTGTTGATTTAGATCTCTTCTCGTTCCCAGATGAAATCGGTTCCGGCCTTGCAGTATTCCATCCAAAGGGCGGAATCATTCGTCGCCAGATGGAAGATTATTCGCGTATCCGTCATGAGGATGCCGGTTACCAATTTGTTTACACACCGCACATCACGAAGGGTGCGCTGTTTGAACAGTCTGGCCACTTGGATTGGTATCGCGAGGGAATGTTTCCTGCGATGCACCTTGATGAAGAGTTGCATGAGGACGGCACAGTAAAGCGACAAGGGCAGGACTACTACCTAAAGCCGATGAACTGCCCATTCCATAACTTGATTTACAAATCACGGGGTCGTTCATATCGTGAACTACCACTACGACTTTTTGAGTTCGGTTCGGTTTATCGATACGAACGTTCTGGCGTTATCCATGGACTAACTCGGGTGCGTGGCATGACACAAGATGATGCACACATTTATTGCACCCCAGAGCAAATGGGCGGAGAACTTCAAAACCTTCTAGGTTTCGTTTTGGATTTGTTGCGCGATTATGGTCTGGATGATTTCTACCTGGAACTTTCAACTCGCAATCCAGAGAAATCAATTGGAACCGAAGCTGAATGGGAGCAAGCAACTGCAGCACTTGCCGAAGCTGCGCAACTATCTGGTCTTGAGTTAGTTCCAGACCCAGGTGGCGCTGCCTTCTATGGTCCTAAGATTTCGGTGCAAGCCCGCGATGCAATTGGTAGAACTTGGCAGATGTCAACGATTCAGGTGGACTTCCAATTGCCACAGCGATTCGAACTTGAATATCAAGCTTCTGATGGCACACGTAGTCGTCCAATCATGATTCATCGTGCGTTATTTGGTTCGATTGAACGTTTCTTTGGCGTATTACTCGAGCATTACGCAGGCGCATTCCCGCCATGGCTAGCTCCAGTACAGGTAGTTGGAATCCCAATTGCTGGCGCGCATGTTGATTACTTGGAAGATGTTGCTACGCAATTGCGGGCAAAAGGCATTCGGGTTGAAGTTGACGGATCTGACGAGCGGATGCAAAAGAAGATTCGCACGGCACAAACTCAAAAAGTGCCTTTCATGTTGATTGCTGGCGATGAAGACATCTCAGCTGGCGCAGTCTCATTCCGTTACCGAGATGGCACTCAGGAAAATGCCGTTCCTGTCGCTGCTGCGATTAACAAGATCGTCGAGATCGTAACCTCACGTGTTCAAATCTGAGTCATAGATGTCAACTGATCCGCGTGGACCACATGCTTGGGACCGACTTTGGGCGCCACATCGCAAGGAATACTTAGCCGATGAGGCAGGAAACTTTAATGCTGACACGTGTCCGTTTTGTATTGCCCAAGTAGTTTCGGATTCTGAAGGGCTAGTTGTAGTTCGCAGGAATCTCAGCTTTGTTGTGATGAACAAATATCCGTATAACAGCGGTCACCTTTTAGTCTGTACTAATAGGCATGTTCCGCTTTACGATCAACTCACACCTGAGGAAGTTAACGAGATTGGGGAGTTGACTGCGCAAGCAATGCGAACACTTCGATCTGTTGCAAACGCTGCTGGATTTAACATCGGCTTGAATCAAGGCAATGTGGCTGGAGCCGGTGTTGCCGACCACATTCATCAGCACATTGTGCCGCGCTGGGCTGGAGACCTTAACTTCATGCCAATTGTTGGTGGCACGAAAGTTTTGCCAGAACTAATCGAACAAACACGATTGCTGCTCTCAGAAAGTTGGAGCGACTAATCTCGCAATCGAATTCTTGGTTGCGACGGTACTTCCGGGCGTTAAGCCAGTGCCTGCAATCGCAACTTGATTAGATTCAACCATCACTGCTGGCGACAACTCACCGTCAATGTTTTCGAAAAGATCTGAACCATCCTCAGAACCCCACATGCGCGCTAAATGTTCAGTAA
>JBDLQS010000113.1:0-7095 GCA_039800445.1 Actinomycetota bacterium | reverse complement strand
GGAGCCAATCCTGTGACAATTCAGCCCACCGACTATGACATAGGTGCTGAATTCAAGCATGTTTACTCTGGCAAAGTTCGCGATCTATATGAAGCTCCAGATGGCCGCTTGCTGTTTATCGCTAGCGATCGCATCTCGGCTTATGACTGGGTATTACCTTCAGTAATTCCGGACAAAGGCAGAATCCTGACTGCTATGTCGATGTGGTGGTTTGATCGCCTGCAAGGCATTGTGCCTAACCATGTCCTCTCGACTAACGTTCCAAACTCAGTACGAGGCCGCGCAACTTATTGCGAAAAGCTAGAGATGCTTCCAGTGGAATGTGTAGCTCGTGGATATCTGGCCGGATCTGGCTACACCGATTACTTACGGGATAAATCAATCTGTGGCAATGGTTTGCCGCCAGGTCTAAAAGACGGTGCCAAGCTTCCAAAGACACTTTTCACCCCTGCTACCAAAGCAGCGATTGGCGATCATGACGAGAACGTAACTTTCGACGAAGTGATTACATCGATCGGCATGGAAGAAGCACAACAACTTAAGCGCTTCACAACTTGGATTTATGACGTAGCTGCCGAGATCGCACTAGAGCGTGGAATCATTTTGGCTGACACCAAGTTTGAATTCGGCCTTGGTTTAGTTGGTACCAACAAAGATCAGATCGTTTTGGCTGACGAAGTACTGACTCCAGATTCTTCACGCTATTGGCCTGCAGATCAATGGGTACCAGGCCAAGCTCAGCCTTCGTATGACAAGCAATTCGTACGCGATTGGCTGACATCTCCAGCATCTGGCTGGGATAAGAATTCTGGTGAAGCGCCACCAGCGCTACCTGATGAAGTTATTGAGAAAACCCGCGAACGTTACGTCGCAGCCTACGAACAACTAACCGGCCAGAAATTCAGTTAGTATTTGAGTATTGAGTCAGGATTGGATGTCGGGTAACCGACGCTCTAACCGAAAAAGGCCCGCGAAACATCTCGCGGGCCTTTTCTCTTTTAAATTACTTTTCGCCCCAACGAGGACTGGTGCTCTTTGGCGGATACAAAGTTTCGCGAATCAAAATGATTCCTGGCTGCTTTAGATCCAAAGCATCGCCTAAGTCTTCAATTGTGGTTTCAGTAAATGAAAGCCCAAATGATTGCGCCAGGATTGCCCAGTCTGGTGAAACTAAATCCACACCGCGTTCTGGATGACCCATAACTTGCTGGTCGTAACGCAACATGCCGTAGCCACCGTCATCGACGATTAAGAGTGTGTACGGCAAATTTTCTTGCACGATAGTTGCAAGCTCACCAAGAGCAAATGCCACGCCACCGTCACCACAAACTGCAAGAGTTCGCTGACCAATTGCTGCTGGTCCGATTGCTGCTGGCAAACCGAAACCTAGTGTTCCCCAACCAACTGGATAAACAATTCGTCGTGGTCGTGGCTGTTCTGCGTAAACGCCGGTCCAGTAACCACAAACTGACATGTCGCAAACGATTGTGCCATCGGCTGGCCAGTGCTTTTCGATAGCTTCAACAAGTGCAATTCCACGCCTAGATTTTTCGCCGACTCGAAGCCGATCGCGAACTGCGTTGTTAACAGATTGAACATCAACCCATGAACTACGAGTTGAAGTACTGGATACAAATGCCGCAACCACACCATCGATGTCGTTATTCACTACAACAGCAGTTGGATCAACATTGCGCATAGTCTTTGTCGGATCAACATCAACCAACACAATTGTTTTAGGCCAGGCAATTGCCCAGTTCTTTGTGTTCATGCCATCTAGTTGGCTGCCAAACACAACAAGTGCATCAGCTTCGGCTAACACTGCTTCAGTCTCTGGTTCATGAATTGGTGCAACCAAAGTGTGTGTTGAATCGGCAGCAATACCGCGACCAGCAAACGAGGTAAGGATTGGTGCATTCCAATGTGATGCAAGTACTGAGATTGAATCAGAAGAATTGACAGCACCGCCACCAGCCCAAATTACAATCTTGCTGGTGCCATCGAGCGCTGCTTTTGCTGCAGCGATATCAATTTCAATAATCTCTTGGCCGATTTCAAGTTTTGGTTTTGTGCCTGTGAATTGCTGACCTAAAACATCTGCCGGAATACCTAGATATCCAGCACCGACTGGAGCACGAAGTAAATCACGAATCATCTCGGCGGCAACATCAACTGCAGTCGCACCATCAGTAACGCTGACTGCCATCGAGATGCCAGCAAGTTTTTTAGCTAAAGGAGCGAACATGGCAGCTTGATCATCCATTTCGTGGAGTAAGCCACGAGCACCATCTCTGGAGCGTTTACCAATTGGAGCTTCGGACGAAATCACAAATACCGGAGACCCACTAATGGCCGCTTCACCAAAGGCGCCAAGGGTATTTGCAGCTCCTGGACCAGTTGTGGTCAATGCCACACCAAGGGATCCAGTAGTACGGGCTACGCCATCAGCGGCGTATGCAGTGGTCTGTTCATGCCTAACGCCAACAATGGCAGGGCGGTTTGGGCCTAATGCATCCCAGAAAGCCAGGTTGTGCACACCAGGGATTCCAAAAGTCGTTTTTACACCGGCTTCCCAGAGTAAATCCAGGATTACCCCGGCTACAGTTTGGTGGTTCGAACTGGCATTGTTAGACATGTAAAACACTTTATCGTCAATGAAAGAGGCCCCGGGTGTCCACCTTCAAATCTCTAAATCCAACCAACTTGAGCGACGTAGTCGTCGAGACCAAACTTGCTACTCCAGATGAGATTGCAGATGCAGCTCGTCGTGCCAAGGCAGCCCAGAAGGCATGGGCAAAAATGCCAGCGCCGGCTCGTGGTCGAGTAATTGCAAACGCTGGTCGGTTGTTCGAGAACAATAAGGAAGCCCTTTCCAAGCTAGTAACCCGCGAAATGGGCAAGGTTTACCGCGAAGCTCTTGGAGATGTCCAAGAAGTAATTGATACCTGTGACTTCTTCCTTGGTGAGGGTCGCCGTCTATACGGTCAAACCGTTCCAAGTGAAATGCCAAACAAGAACTTATTCACTTTCCGCATGCCAGTTGGTACTGCATTAATCATTACTGCTGGAAACTTCCCAGCCGCTGTGCCGTCTTGGTACATCATCCCGGCGTTGCTAACTGGTAACTCAGTTGTTTGGAAGCCATCGGAATACACGCCAGCAGTTGCAGAAGCAATGACTGCGATCTTCCATGCCGCAGGTGTTCCAAAAGATGTTTTGATCACAGTTGTTGCTGAAGGTAAAGAAACTTTCGAAGGCATGGTTAAGGGTCTGGATGAAGGAACCATCAACAAGGTTGGCTTTACTGGGTCAACGGAAGTTGGTCGTTTAATTGGTGCAAAGGTTGGCGAATACATTCAAAGCGCATGCTTGGAACTCGGTGGCAAGAATCCGATGATCATCATGCCGGATGCAGATCTAGATCTAGCTCTTGATGGCGCATTGTTCGCAGGCTTCGGAACTGCAGGTCAGCGTTGTACTTCACTTGGAACTTTGTGGATCCATGATTCGGTTTACGACAAGTTCCTAAAGATGTACGCTGACAAGGTTGCTAGCTCTAAGGTTGGCGACCCAATGGAAGACGTACTATTTGGCCCAATGATTGCCGAGAAGTATCTTGCAACTCATGAAGAGAACTTGAAACTGATTCAGCCACATCATACTGTGCTTGGTTCAACTGGAATTGGTCGAATCACAAAAGACAATCCGCGCGAAGGTTTCGTTGGCGATCCAGAAGCTGGTGTATTCGTACACCCAACGATTGTTGCTGGCATCAAGAAAGAAGATGCGCTTTACAACACCGAAACTTTTGGTCCACTTGTAACTGTTGGTCGCTTCTCAACGATTGAAGAAGCTATCGAACTTGGTAACGATCATGGCTTCGGTTTGTCCGCTGCGATTTACACCAGCGATCCAAAGTCAGTATGGACATTCCGTGAGGGAATTTCAGCAGGCATGCTTTCAATCAACAACTCAACCTCAGGCGCGGAAGCACACCTACCATTTGGCGGAAACGGCAAGAGCGGTAATGGCTCACGTCAGTCCGGTATCTGGGTGCTTGATGTATTTACTCGCTGGCAGTCACTTAACTGGGATTGGTCTGGCAAGCTACAGAAAGCTCAAATGGACAACGAAGAAGTTCCCCACAATCCAGACTTCAAGATATAAGGAATCCATCTGTGGCTAATCTTCCAGAAGAAGTAGATGTAGTTGTAGTCGGCGGCGGCGTAATGGGCGCCTCTGCTGCCTTCCACTTGGCAGAAGCTGGCGTAAGCGTTCTTCTCGTTGAAAAAAACGACCTCGCTAGCGGTTCAACTTCAAAAGCAGCAGGAGGCGTACGCGCTAACTTCTCTGATGAGTTGAACATTGCAATGGGCGCTCGATCCCTTGATCTATTGGCAGATTTCCCAAATCGTCCGGGTCAAGAAATTGACCTTCACCGTCCGGGTTACATGTTTGCACTGTCCACCCCCGAGGATGTCGCATTGTTTGAGAAATCAACAGCGTTACATATTGCCGCTGGTGTGGAATCACGAATGCTAACTCCAGAAGAAGCAAAGGAATTAAGCCCGATTCTTGAAATCGATGGAATCCTCGCCGCTTCATTTACTCCTAACGATGGTTACTGCACACCAGAGTCTGTTGTTCTTGGTTACGCATCCGGCGCGCGTAAGCATGGCGCAATAGTAATGACGCAGACGGAAGCAACTGACATTGAAGTTATTGATGGCCAGATTGTGAGCGTTACAACTTCCGCTGGAAAAGTTAAAACCAAAACCGTGATCAACTGTGCTGGTGCTTGGTCACCAACAATTGGTGCCATGGTTGGTTTGGAAATTCCAGTTCAACCACTTCGTCGTGAACTACTGATCACCGAACCGCTAACGGCTGACTTCGATGATGTGCCAAAAGATATGCCGTTCACAATTGATTACTCAACCTCGCTTTACTGGCACCGCGAAGGCAACGCAATGCTTATGGGCTTTTCAGATAAGACTGTCGAGTACTCATGGGATCTGCGTCGTGATCCAAACTTCTTGGAAAAAATCGGCGAGCTAGCCGATGTTCGGGCACCAAGACTTCTAGAACTTGGGGCAGCAAGTGGTTGGGCAGGCTTGTATGACGTAGCACCGGACCATAACGCGATTATGGGGGAGTGGGAAGGCGTTTCGCGATTCCTGTACGCAACTGGATTTAGCGGTCACGGCTTCTTGCAAGGACCTGCAATCGGTGAAATCTTGCGTGATATGTATTTGGGTAAGAAACCATTTGTAGACATTTCACCCCTGAGTAATGATCGCTTCTCGGCGGGTGGCGAACTTCGCCCCGAAAAGAACATCGTTTAACTCCCATGTCAACTTTGAGCCAATGGTTTAAGCCGTCTCGAACAGTACCCACAACTTCTTGGAGCGCTTCAGGCTCAATGTGGAAGGCAAAGCCAAAAACATTTTTCTATTTGATGTTGGGTAACTGGCTTTACGGTACGGGTGAAGCGATTCTTATCAAAGCTGACATCGGTCAATCTCCTGGAACTGTGCTGGCTCAAGGAATTCAAAATCTAACGGGCGACAGTCTGGGTTGGACTAGTTTTTATATATCTGTGGGAGTTATGTTCCTTTGGATTCCATTGAAGAACAAAGTGGGAATCGGAACCGTCCTCAACATTATTTTCGTTTCGGTTGCTATCGATGTGATGATGCCGGTATTTCCAACTCCAGATAGTTACGCGGCATCTGTGGTGATGGTGCTGATTGGAATCTTGGTAATTGGATTAGGCAGTGCTTTTTATATCCCAAGCAACCTAGGTCCAGGCCCGCGCGACGGCTTAATGACAGGTTTTCACTATCGAACTGGAATCCCAATTGGTCGAGTGCGCTTTGTTATTGAAGCTGCATTTTTGCTTGCAGGTTGGTTATTAGGTGGTTCGGTTGGCCTCGGCACAGTATTAGTAACGGTTTTAGTCGGGGAAGTTGTCGCAATCTTCTTTGGAATTGTAAGTCGAGTCAGCAAGCCGGTAGACGAAGCAACTACTAGCACTGAGTTGCTTTAAGACATGGCGAATTTAGGCCAGTGGTTGCGGCCAGCATTGATGGTTCCAAAAACCTCATGGTCAGCAAAAGAATCTAATTGGAAAGTGTCGCCGAAGACCTTCCTTGTTTTGGTTCTGGGGCTATGGCTATTTGGCACCGGTGAAGCATTCTTGATAAATGCCAGCCTGGGTCAGTCACCTTGGACAGTTTTAGCAGATGGTTTGGCGCAAACCTTGAACATGACGATTGGGCAAACTACGTTTTTAACTTCGGTAATTGTGTTGTTGCTTTGGATCCCACTAAAGCGCAAACCAGGACTCGGAACCGTCATGAATATCTTGGTGATCGCAGTTGCCATTGATGTGATGATTCCAATCCTGCCTTCTCCCGAAAGCGTTGTTGCTCAAACCGCTCAAGTGCTATTTGGAATCCTGCTGACTGGAATTGCTAGCGCGCTTTACATAACTTGCAACGTAGGTGCTGGACCGCGTGATGGTCTGATGACTGGACTAAATGAAAGGACTGGAGTCCGAGTTGGTCGAGTTCGAACTGGCATAGAAGTTGTTGTACTAGCGATTGGTTGGTTACTTGGTGGGGTAGTTGGCGTCGGTACGCTGTTGTTCGCACTGCTAATCGGTCAAAGCGTTGCTATCTCATTTGGTTTAGTAGCGCGAATTAGTCCACATAAAGAACGCCAGGATTGAACAAACCTGTTGGATCAAAAACGGATTTGATTTGCTTTCCGATCTCAATATCGAGAGCGGGTCTAGTTAATGAGAGATATTCTCTTTTAGCTCTGCCAATTCCATGTTCGGCGCTGATGCTGCCGTTAAACTCGGCAACTAACTTCAAAACAGCGTAGTCAGCCGCAAAGTCATCAATTGCAGGGCCAACAAATTCAATATGTAAGTTGCCATCAGCCAAGTGGCCAAATGATCCAAAAGTTTCTACACCTTTAAAGGTTGAAAGTAGATTCTGAAGTGATAACTCGAATTCTGCGATATCAGAAACTGCAACACTCACATCTAATTTATGAACTTTGCCAAGTGCAGTCCAGGTATCACTA
>JBDLQS010000112.1:0-5037 GCA_039800445.1 Actinomycetota bacterium | reverse complement strand
TACGAGGCGGAGTGGGAAAGTTCCCGAGAAAGAACCGCCGCACATGATGCATCAGTTCGCCTCTTGACTTGGATGCTTGACCATAAAGATCAAATAAGCATCACCGAATCTGGACTTTCCTGGAAGACCAAGATTGCAGTTGAAAGTCCTGATGGTTCTTCACGTGATGTGGATTTAGCAATTACTGGTCGTGCAGATCGGATTGAATTCACCGAAGACGGAATCATGATTTTTGATTTCAAGACAAGTAAAGATGCCAAAAAGAGCAAGGACTTGTTCAAGGATGTTCAGTTAGCGCTTTACACATTCCTTTTGGAGAATGGCAACTTCACAAAAGATGGTGAAGAAGTTTCTCGAGAATCTGAACAACCAGTCAAGGGCGCTGCTTTAGTTCAGTTACGTGTTGGTGAAAAAGATAATTCTGACTTGGCATTAGTTCAGCAAGTTTCGCCTGAGACACACGACGAGAATTCGACGATCACACTAGATCAAAGAATCGGCCAAGCAGCTCTAGTAGTGCTAGACGAGCGTTACGAAGCTCGCTACGAAGACCAAAAGTGCAAGTTGTGTAAGGTACGAACTTTGTGCCCTGCAACACCAGAAGGAAAGCAGGTGTTGTCATGAAAGAAATCACAACATCTGACTTAACGAAAGTCCTTGGGTTCAACCCAAGCGCTGAACAATTGGCAGCCATTGTTTCTCCAATGGAACCGAGCATGATTGTGGCTGGAGCTGGCACGGGAAAAACCACGGTTATGGCTGGACGGATTGCTTGGCTGATCATGACCCAGCAAGTTGCGCCCGATCGAATTCTGGGCCTGACCTTTACCACCAAGGCATCGAATGAATTACTGACTCGAGTTCGAAGCTTTTTGCCAGCAGCACTTAAGTACTTGCCTGATGAATCTGCTCATACAGATTTGGGTGAACCAGTAATTTCTACCTACAACGCATTTGGTTCTCGCTTACTTAAAGAGCATGCCCTACGTCTGGGTCTTGAGCCGGATGC
Organism: Actinomycetota bacterium; assembly: GCA_039800445.1. Lineage (GTDB taxonomy): Bacteria > Actinomycetota > Actinomycetes > S36-B12 > UBA5976 > UBA5976. The sequence continues at coordinate 4,028 of JBDLQS010000112.1, read as the reverse complement.
GCGAGTTGTTGTTGATGCCACGCGGTATCAATTAGCTATGCGTGTGGTTTGCCAATCGCACTATGACTTGGGCGGACTTGGCTACAGCCCAACCACTGCAGTAACCGAGATGTTGAAACTGGATGAACAGTGCTCAAACTATTTGGTAGATCCAAATCTCATAATCGAAAGTGACACCCAGAGATTAATTGGTTTGGAAAGAATTGAGAAGAAGCAAGAACTGACACACGACATGATCAAGACTTGCCAAAAACGAGTTGTGCTTGCCAAGTTAGTAATGGATTTCAGGCAAGCCAAGATTGCTAACGATGTCATTGATTATGCTGATCAAATTCGGCTCGCTGCCCAGGCTGCTCACAATTCGCAAGCTATGCGAGAGATGTTGAAAGATCAATTCCATGTAGTTCTGTTGGATGAATATCAAGACACTTCATTGTCACAAAAAGTTCTACTGCAACAGCTATTTGGAAATGGTCATCCAGTTATGGCAGTTGGTGACCCATGCCAAGCGATTTACGGTTGGCGCGGTGCTGAGATCACTAACATGGAAAACTTTAAATCTGACTTCCCACGGGAGTTAGCAGGAAACTGGGAATCTGCTCAGGTCTACAAATTGACGGCTAACCGTCGTTCTGGAGAAAACATCTTGATCGCAGCAAACTCTTTGAGTAACAAGTTGCGAGAAATTCATCCTGAGATTGTCGAGTTGGTGCCAGCAGATGATGCAAAGCCAGCTGGCGAAATTCAAACTGCGTTGCTTCCAACATTCACCGATGAAGTTGAGTGGGTAGCTGAGCAAATTTCGAAAATCAAGACAGAAAAAAGTTGGAATGAAGTAGCAGTTCTGTTGCGCGAAAAGAAGAACGCACAGTATTACGTCAATGCTTTAGAAGCTAGAGGTATACCAGTTCAAGTTGTTGATCCAGGAGCGCTTGTAAATCTGCCAGAAGTTCGCGAAGTTGTTAGTTACCTAGAAGCGATCTACGATCCAACTGCAAATACCGCGCTCGCCAGAATTTTGCTCAGCCCACGCTGGCAAATTGGATCTCGTGATCTAGCAATCCTCGGGCGACATGCTTCGGAATTAGTTCGCGTCGATGTTACTCAAGAAATGCCAATTGACGTACAACTGGATCACATCGTTTCAGCAGTTGATAAGTCCCAACGCGTCAGTCTGCTGGATGCCTTAGAACTAGTTGGTGAACATGAGTCATTGCCTTATTCGCCTGAAGCCAGAGCTCGCCTGGTGGAGTTGGCTTCGCAACTCCGGATGTTACGAAAGTTTTGTAATGAGTCGGCAATTGATTTAATCTCGCGGATAATTCGTGTCACAGGAATTGGCATCGAAGCCATGGTGGTCAATTCGCCGGAAGGTTCAACACACTTTGATCGACTCGCTGCCTTGATTGATCTAGCTGGCAACTTTAGAAACCTTGAAGGTGACTCGAGCGTTGGTGCATTCTTGGAGTATCTGCGCACCGGACAAAGGTTTAATTCACTTGTCGAAGCTGATGTAACACTTAGCGACAATGCGGTAATTGTGATGTCGATTCATAAATCAAAGGGTTTGGAGTTTCCATTTGTGGTGGTTCCAGACCTCACAGTTGGCGTCTTCCCGTCTACTCCTAAAGATAGGCATTGGCCAAAGAATGCCTTCCGAATTCCACCAGACGCCCTTGGGGCACCTATCAATCCGCTGTTGCCAGAGTTCCCGAGTCCGAGTGGACCTCGCGGTGTGGACTTCAAGACATTTACGACTGCTGCCGGGGAGCTTGCCACGATTGACGAACGTCGCCTGGCATATGTTGCGATTACCCGAGCGAAGAAAAAAGTTATTGCTAGCGGATCGTGGTGGGGTCCAACCCAATCTAAACAGCGCGGACCAAGCGACTTCTTGATCGATTTACACGAAGGTGCCACTCGGCCAGATGTTTGGACTGAAACCCCAGACCCAGACGCAACTAATCCATTACTAGCTGATGTTCAGTATTTAACTTGGCCAATTCAAGTCGACTCGACTAAGCGAATGGCAATTCAGCAGGAAGCAGAACTTGTTAAGGCGGCTGGGATTAAGTTGCATGACCAATCAGGACTGAGTGAGCAAGAGATTGCACTGGTTGAGTCATGGCAACAAGATATCGATGCTTTGGTTTTGCAGGCTAGCCAGTATGAATCTGTTGAGAGATTAGTGCGACTACCTGCCTCACTATCGGCTAGCCAGTTGATTGCTTTAAATACTAACGAAGAAGTTTTCTTAAAGTCACTCGTGCGTCCGATGCCACGCCAGCCATCTAGTGCTGCAGACCGAGGAACCACTTTTCATTCGTGGGTTGAAACTTTTTATGGCCGTCGCACTTTGATCGATGCCGAGTCACTTGCAGGCGCGATGGATGATGAAATCTATTCAGACGAGCAACTGCAAGCGCTTAAGTCAGCATTTGAATCTGGACCATTCGTCGATAGAACACCAGTTTCTCTGGAAATGCCATTTGCTTTGGTGCTCGGCGGTCGAACTCTGCGTGGTCGAATGGATGCGCTGTTCAAGGGCACTTTGGATGATCCAAATGCAATTGACCAATGGTTAGTTGTTGACTGGAAAACCGGAAAATCTGGATCAGCTAATAATTTGCAATTAAGTGTTTATCGACAAGCGGCAGCCTTAACTCTGGGCGTTAAACCTGATCAGATTCAAGCAGCCTTCTATTACGTTGCTGATCAAGATGTAAGGCCAGCGGAAAACTTGCTATCGCTTGATGAGTTAGCGGAACTTATTTCGTAACTTCGACCACAAGTGCGCAATGGTCACTAATTGGTAATTGCAAAACTTCAGCTGATTCTTGCGCGCGCTTAATTGAATCCTCGCTCAAGCCTCGAGCGACAATATGATCAAACTGGATCCGTGGCTTGAAAGTCGGATAAGTCGGCAACTCGGCAAGACTGTCCCAGCGCGAGACAAACTTTGCAAGTTTTCCTGGCAGGTTAAAATCGCCAAAAATCAAGACCGGATTAGTCCGCTCACTTAATTGCTTTGTGAGTTGGCGAAGTTGCTTAACGTTAAATCCAGGAACAAAACTTAAGTGAGTTGTCGCAACTGTGAAGATGCCTAATGGGGTTTCAACATCGGCAATGATGGCAACCCGTGGCTCGTCGGCAACTTTAATCATTCTTGGGCGCGGGTTACTTGGCACTAAAAGCGGTAGGGAAATGGGCGCTGCTTTAAATCGCAGGACTTCAATGTTTGAAATTGGATAGCGCGAGGCTAAGCCAACACCGTAATGCGGTTGATCCTGACCAGATTCGGAGTGCTCGTGCGAGTGAATGTGGGAGTCAGTTGCGCCTTCCCAAGATTCACCTGGCGTACCTGTAATTGCTGGAGCGTAAACCCAGTAGGGAAGTCCCATGGCATCTGCAATCGTCTTAGTTTGATGTTCGTAGTTACTTCGCTCTTGATGTCTATCGACTTCCTGCAGGCCAATTAAGTCAGCAGAAATTGAACGTGCAACTTGTGCCAGGTTAGGCGCATCTTGTGGATCTACCAGGGCGATCCCATGTAGCAAATTCCAAGTGGCAACTCTCATATCTGCAGACTATGCGCAAGAGCGTAAGATCGCTATTTGTGGACTCCTTGATGAACGACTTGCCGTTAGCGCGATTCACTGTTGATCGCTTGGCAGAGTTGCGGGCTAATCCTCAGTGGTTTGAGCAAGCTTGGGCATCAGAAACCACACGAGTCTTGGTGCTTCATGATCGAAATATTCCGGTAACCGCTGAACTCTCGATTGTTTGGGTTAAGCCTTGGTCGCTGAAAATGACTACCTCTGATGCCAAGCAGGTAGCTGTGTTTCTTGGTGCAGATGATGATCACACCTACATCGCAATCATGGAAGACGAAGTGGGCTTAACCGACGTGAACTGGGCAAGTTTGCGTGATGTTGGCGCCGCACTCTCAGCTAAGGATGTTGGGCTAGCAACTTCTGCCATTGCTCTTGCTGCTTGGCATGATGGTCACCAATTTTGCCCTAAGTGTG
>JBDLQS010000111.1:0-4899 GCA_039800445.1 Actinomycetota bacterium | reverse complement strand
GCGGGTTTGTGTTGTGCTCACGTGTCGAGATTACCCGTTGAGGTCTAGATCTAAAGAATCCTAACTTTGGTCAAATGCCTGATTTCCGTTTGAATTCACGGGATATTCATCTAGGGTCAATGTTCAAGGCAGATTTATCTGCGTGATACATCAATAGGGCACACGGAATGGAATTTCAATGAACCAGACAAATCGTTTTACTGGAAAAACTGCAATCGTCACTGGCGGTGCTGGCGGAATTGGAACTGCTATTTGTCAGCGTCTAGCCGGAGAAGGCGCATTTGTTGTTGTTACCGACACTAATGCAGATAACGCGAGCAAAGTTGCGGCAGATATAACTGCAAGCGGCGGATCTGCAATTGCCATTCCAGCAGACATTTCCAGTGAATCAGCTTGCACAGACTTGATATCGCAGACCTTCGAACTACGTGGCCAAATTGATGTCTTGGTTAACAATGCAGGAATTATGCGCCGTGGAAATATTTTAGACATCAGTGTTGACGACTGGAACGATTTATTCGCAGTAAACATCACTGCCATGTTCCACTTGTGTCGCGCTGCACTTCCACACATGATTGCTGGCGGTGGTGGTGCAATAGTTAATACGGCATCGCAGTGGGGACTACACCCAGCTCCAAATTGCATCGGCTACAACGTAACCAAAGCAGCAGTTGCATCCTTCTCACAAAACCTGGCACGTGATTACGCACCACACAACGTGCGAGTAAATGCAGTTTGCCCTGGTGAGATTCATACTCCAATGCTTGAGGCTGGTGCTAAGCGATCGGGACGAACCATTGCAGATCTCGATGCGCTAGTTCCATTTGGTCGAGTTGGTCGCCCAGATGAAGTTGCAGCGCTTGTTGCATTCTTAGCTTCGGAAGAGGCTGCATTTATGTGTGGCTCACTTGTGGAGATCACTGGCGCTCAACCTGTTGCTTAATTCTTAGCTCAAGCCTTGAAGTAGAATTAGCAAATGCGCGGTCAACCAGGAACATTTCTTTACTTCTTAGCGCGCAGACTTACCAGAATACAAGTGCATGGTGAAGAGAACCTACGCGTCTTGGATGCACCTGGTCCAGCAATGCTTGTGATAAACCACACGACAGTGGTTGATGTTGTGGTTGTGGTTGGCACACTTCACAAACTTGGCTTCACAGTTGACGGACCATGCAATGGAGTCTGTTCGCATCGCCGGCACTTACGTCCAGTTGGAACATCAGACATGTGGAACTTCCCACTTGCCAAACAAATAGTTACTGGAAGTGGGATCATTCCAACCGATCAACATGACGGTCGCAGTGCTTACCGAGCTGCCAGAACTGCGTTGCAAAACAATGAATGCGTTTTGATGTATCCCGAGGGTGATGTGCAGATCAATTCTGAAGCTTCACCAAGACCCTGGCGACCCGGCGCTGCCGCGCTAGCAAAGTCTGTTGCAATGCCCATCCTGCCAATTGCACATCATGACACTAGGAAACTTGGTTCTGGATCAGTTGAAAGAAGTATTCTGCAAGCACTTTCTAAAGTTTTTCGCAGGCCGACAATTCATTTGCTATTTGGAACACCAGTGATTGCTAACGAAATTGCAGACCTAAGTATGCAAGCGACCAACGATTATTTGGAAGCCAAGTTAAATGAAACTTGGCAGCAAGTGAAATCCTTTAACTAAGCGTCTTTTTGAGTTCCGCGAGTGCGGCTGCGTTGCCGAGGTGCTCGCTCTTTAGCGGGAGCCTTTTCTGAGCTTTCTTTTGTCGCAGTATTGCTGGAACCAGTAGAACGTGACTTTGTAGCAGAACTCTTGTTTCCACCACTTGATCGATTGGCGGAACCCGATTTACCAGTTGGTGGCTTTCCAGAACCAGATCGTCGACCTTTATTGGCACCAGTTTCACCAAGATCTTCTAGTTTTTCGCTAGCCAAACCTTCGCGAGTGCGCGCTGAACCAGGAAGTTCGCCAGTTGTTCCCTTAGGAATACCAAGACCTTCATACACATGATCACTTGATGAGTATGTTTCAACAGGTTCATTGAAATCCATACCAAGCATGCGGTTGATCATTTGCCAACGATTAATGTCCTGCCAGTCAACAAGTGTGATTGCAACACCAGATGCACCCGCACGACCTGTTCGGCCAACGCGGTGCAGGTAAGTCTTTTCATCATCAGGACACTCGTAATTAATTACATGTGTTACGTCTGCAACGTCAATGCCTCGGGCCGCAACATCAGTTGCAACCAACACATCAACTTTTCCACTTCGGAAGGCGCGTAACGCTTGTTCGCGTGCGCCCTGACCAAGATCTCCGTGGACTGCAGCCGAAGCAAACCCACGATTGGCAAGATCTTCGGCAAGATTGCCTGCAACGCGCTTAGTGCGACAGAAAATCATTGTCAGACCGCGACCTTCGGCTTGCAATACCCGTGCCACAAGTTCTGGCTTATCCATTTGATGACAACGCCATACGTGCTGCTCGATTGCATCAACGGTTGAAGAGTCACTGGTTGGATCAGATGCGCGAATGTGAGTTGGCTGTGTCATGTAGCGACGAGCGAGCGCAACAATTTGTCCAGGCATAGTTGCTGAGAACAACATGGTCTGTCGACTCGCTGGAGTTTTGCTAACAAGATTTTCAACATCAGGCAAGAAGCCCATGTCTAACATTTCATCAGCTTCATCCAGTACCAAAACTTTGATGGCACTTAGATCTAAGTGACCTTGCTTGATCATGTCGATTAGGCGACCTGGAGTTCCCGCAATAACTTCGACACCATTTTTAAGCGCCTCAATTTGTGGCTCATAAGCCTTGCCACCGTAAAGACTTAAAACTCGAGCGCCCATATTCTTTCCGGCAGTTTCCAAATCATCGGCAACTTGGATTGCTAATTCACGAGTTGGCACAATCACTAAGCCCTGTGGTTTGCCAGCGTGCTTGAACTCAGCCCATTCTGGGTTGGTTGGTGTGATGACCTGAGTAAGTAGTGGAATTCCAAACCCTAAAGTTTTTCCAGTTCCAGTCTTGGCCTGACCGATTAGGTCCTGTCCTGACATGGCTAACGGCAAAGTCATTTCTTGAATTGGGAAGGCATCAATGATGCCCTTGCTGGCTAACGCCGAGCAGATGTCTTGGGGAACGCCGAGATCGGCAAAACTAGCGATGAGAAAACTCCTGGTAGATATACGGCAAACACGTACATTTTCGTGGCCGACTTCAATTGTACCCGTTTATCGCCTACCCTTAAGCGTTGTGACTAGTCCTGCGGTAATTGACCTCCTTGGCGTCCTTGCATATGGCGAGTTAGTGGCTTTTGAGCGCACTGCTGCTGATGCGAGCCTGGCACCAACTTTGGAAGATAAAACTGCACTCGCGCAAATGGCAGCTGCTGAGTTCGCTCACTTTGAACAAATTTCTGCGCATTTGACCACGCTGGGAACAGATCCAATTGCAGCTATGCAACCATTTGTTTCAGCACTGAATCAATTTCATAACACGCTAACCCCGCGCGATTGGCTAGAAGGTCTGCTTAAGGCTTACGTGGGGGATGGAATTGCAAATGATTTCTATCGCGAGATTTCATCCCATATGGATTCGGAAACTGCAAAATTGGTAACTGAAGTATTAGCTGACGTAGGTCATGCCGAATTTGCAGTTGAGCGAATTCGCACTGCCATCGAACAAGACCCTAAGGTTGCCGGTCGGTTAGCGCTTTGGGGTAGAAGACTTATGGGCGAAATGATTAGCCAAGCAACTTTGGTTGCTGGTTCTCGTCCGGCACTTCAGGAACTTTTCTTACGCCCACCTGCTGGTGAAACCGCAATGACTGCGACCGAATTGACTGCAATGGTTAATCGACTAACAGTTGGTCATGCAAAGCGAATGGACGTATTAGGACTCGCGTCCTAATACGTCCCAATAAACACAGCTCTTATTTTGATTGCATTTCATGCAATCAATGTTGGCTTAGCAAGCTAAACCAATTCAAAAACTACGAAGGGGTTGTGAATCCCACGCGGCCAGCGGCCTGAGCACCAATTTCAATAAAGGCAATCTTGTCGCCCGGAACCATAACAGTGCGACCCTTCTCATCAGTGAGAGTCAAAAGTGAGCCAGAAGAAAGCGCGGCATCAATAGACTTCTGAACCGCAGCAAGAGTTTCGTTGCTTTCGAGAACAACTTCACGATTTACGTGCTGAACACCAATTCGAATTTCCATGCCGGCTTCTCCAAAAGTTTTATTAGGTTGTTAAAAGGAGTCTACGTTAACTGATGCGATCTTCGAGGTGAAGTACTTCAGCCTCCGGCGAACTCTCTTTTACTTGAATTGAGGTCAAGCCATTCCAGGCCAAATCCAAGGTTTGGGAGATTGCAAGTTCGATAGATATCGGTCTACCTAGCCGTAACCATCGCCAAGCCGCAGCCTGAGCCATTCCGCTTAAGCCGCCTGCCAAAATGTTGGCCTCACCTAAGGACATTCCCGTTTGCTTTGACACTTCGGCGCCAACAATTCTTGAAACTTGCGATACGACATCCTCTACGCGCGCGCGAACATCGTGGTTCATGGTGAAGTCGGACTCAAAGATGAGTCGATACCCAAGATCTGCATCATCGATCAAATTAAAGTAGCAACTTATTGCCGCCTCAAGTCGAGTCTTATTTGTTGACGCAGATTCAATTGCTCCCCGCACTTGCTGAACAATTGCCTCTACACGTTCATCAAGAATGCCTAGATAGAGTTCGTGCTTGGAAGAAAAGTGTTGATACAGGATTGGCTTACTTACCCCAGCTCGCTCAGCAATATCGTCCATCGAAGCTAAGTGAAAGCCTTTTTCAGTGAAAATCTCAAGTCCCGCCCGCATAACAGCAGATCGCCGAAGGTTTTCTTTAGTTGCTCTAACCTC
>JBDLQS010000110.1:0-4569 GCA_039800445.1 Actinomycetota bacterium | reverse complement strand
ATCTCAATGGAGGAAATATGAAGAAGTCGACAGGCATCCGCTTCGGCGTTGGTGCAGCGTCGCTGGCTCTTTTGCTAACCGCATGCGGTGGCGGAAGTGACACAGCGTCAGGAGATGGTTCGAAAGGCGGAACTCTCTACATCCTTACGGAAGCAGAGCAGATCTTGCACTTAGATCCACAACGTAACTACACAGGTGAAGATTTAGCTTTTGCTAGCGCTTACCTAAACCGAACCCTTACTCAGTACACAGTGAGCAAGGACAACAATGAAGCCAGCCAGCTTGTTGCAGATGCAGCTACTGACACTGGTACCACACCTGATGGTGGTCTAACTTGGGAGTTCACTCTTAAGGACGGCATGAAGTGGGAAGATGGCAAGGATGTAACTTGTGAAGATTTCAAGTACGGCATCTCGCGCACCTTCGCAACTGACATCATTACTGATGGTCCTGCTTATGCAATGACAATGCTTAATGTCACTGACTACAAGGGACCGTATGTAGATGACGCTGCTGGCCAGGCATCATATGACGCAGCTGTAGTTTGTGAAGGCAACAAGATTACTTTTAATCTTGCAAAGCCAGCATCTGACTTCAACTACGCAGTTACCCTAAGTGCATTCGCTGCAGTTCGTGAAGATGCTGACACTGGTGAAACTTATGATGACAACGTATTGTCAAATGGTCCTTACAAGATTGAGTCCTACGTAAAGAAGGACAAGCTTGTATTGGTTCGCAACGAAAACTGGGATCCAGCAACGGATACATTCCGCCCGGCATATCCAGATCGCATCGAATATGTATTCGCACAACCAGCTGCAGTTATCACAGAACGTTTGATGGCTGATGCTGGCGATGATCAAATGGCAATCTCACCAGATTCTGTTGACTCAGCAAAACTTGCTGTTGTCTTCTCTGATGCCAAATTCGAAAAGCGTCGCTTTAACGAACTAGATCCATATGTTCGTTACTACGCAATCAACACCAAGAAGGTTCCTAACGTTAAGCATCGCCAAGCAGTTCTTGCCGCTGTAAACCGTGACGAACTTCGCACAATTGCTGGTGGCGAGTACGCAGGCGATTACGCAGATGGCGTTGTAAAGCCAAACATTGGTGCTGACTATGCACCAACTGGCTTGTGGGACGGTCTTCTAGGTGAAGCAGTTCCAGCTGAAGGAAACACCGAACTAGCAATTAAGTTGATTGCTGATTCTGGTGAACCATTCCCTCAGCCATTCGTAATCGATTACGCAAAGAGCGAAACCAATGACAAGGCTGCAGCTTCACTAGTTGCTGCTCTTGAAAAGGCTGGCATCGTTGCGACTCTGAATGCACTAGAACCAGGTGGCTACTACGGCGTTGTTATGGATCCAGAAAAGCAGGGCTCAATGTCTGCTGCTGGTTGGGGTCCAGACTGGTCAAACGCATCAACAGTTCTTCCAGAACTGTTTGCTGCCAACGGTGGATTCAACCTTTCGCAGTGGGATGACGAAGCCTTCTTGGCTGAATCAGATGCCGCAAAGGTAATCTCTGATCGCGCAGAACAAGCTAAGGCTTGGCAGGCACTAAGCAAGAAGTCAATGGAATTGGCGCTTGCTTTACCTACCCGCTTTGGCAAGGAACAGCGCATTCATGGCTCAAAGGTTAGCGGTGCCTACATTTGGGGACCGTACGGCTCTTGGCCATATGCAGCACTATCAGTTAACTAGTTAACTAACGTTGGCGTCTGCGGGCGAACTTAGGTTTGCCCGCAGACTGCCTTCGTAACTTTGAACCAAACACAGAAAGGTAAATGATGTTCCCATATATAGTGCGACGAGTTTTTGTCATGATATTTATGTTGACGCTCTTGAGCATCATTACTTTCTTACTCTTTAACGCAGTACCAACTGACCCAGCGCGACTAACTTGTGGCAAAACTTGCACCCCAGATATTGTTGCGGCAAATCGAATCCGACTCGGTCTGGATCAGCCACTTTACGTTCAGTACCTCGATTGGATCAAGGGAATTTTTGTCGGACGGACCTACGGCAGTGGCTCTGCAACATTTGAATGTTCTGCGCCATGCCTGGGCTACTCCTTCCGCAATGGCGAAGAAGTTACCACAATGATCGTGGACGCCCTCCCAGTAACGCTTTACTTAGCACTCGGTGCATTCCTGCTTTGGATGTTAATTGGAATTTCAGCTGGAATCGTAGCTGCTAAAAATCATGGCAAGTGGCAAGACCGAACCATTATGGGTGTCTCTTTAATTGGCTACTCGCTTCCAGTTTTCTTTGTTGGACTCATACTTTTAGTTTTCGTAGTCGTGCGCTGGAATATATTGCCGTACCCAGATTACGAATCACCATTTGATGATCCAGTAGCTTTTTTCCAAACCATGCTCTTACCGTGGTTCACGCTGGCAATTCTCTATGCGGCTTATTACGCGCGACTTACTCGCTCGCAAATGCTGGAAACTATGGGTGAGGATTACATCCGGACCGCCCGAGCCAAGGGACTTTCCGAGCGCGTAGTTTTCCGCAAGCATGCTTTCCGGGCAGGTTTGACTCCGATTGTTACGTCTGCTGGACTCGATTTGGCTGGCCTGCTAGGTGGCGCAGTAATTACCGAATACATATTCAGTTTGCCAGGACTCGGAAGATTGGCAATTGGCGCAGTAACGGAATACGACTTACCGACAATCACGGCAACTGTGCTGGTTGCTGCCGTCTTCGTCATCGTCGCAAATCTAGTTGTTGACATTCTTTATGCCGCGATTGATCCACGGGTGCGTCTGACATGACCAATGAATCAAATGTGATTTTAGAAGTTAAGAATTTGAATGTTGAGTTCACCACTGATGATGGAATAGTTCACGCTGTTAATAATGTTTCTTACAAGGTGGAGCGGGGCAAGACCCTAGCTATTGTTGGTGAATCCGGTTCCGGTAAAAGTGTTTCTAGCCTGGCCGTTATGGGACTGGTAACTGGATCTAATTCAAAGATTACGGGCGAAGTGTTTTTCAATGGCAAAGAGTTAGTTGGGGCCGATCCGGAAGAAGTTCGTAAGCTTCGTGGTGACGAAATGGCCATGATCTTCCAAGATCCGCTAAGTGCCTTACATCCTTATTACACAATTGGCGATCAGCTGGCAGAAGCAGTTCAGGTCCATCACAACGTCAAGGAAGTCGAAGCTCGGTCACGCGCAGCTGAGATGCTAACTAAAGTCGGTATTCCGTCAGTTGAACAGCGCATGGATGAGTACCCTCATCAACTCTCGGGCGGCATGCGCCAACGCGTAATGATTGCCATGGCTTTGATTAACGGCCCTGAATTGTTGATTGCTGACGAACCGACTACCGCTTTGGACGTTACGGTGCAAGCGCAAATCCTTGACTTGCTACGCGAACTGCAAAAGGAATTTGGCACTGCAATTGTTTTGATTACACATGATCTCGGCGTGGTAGCAGATTTAGCTGATGAAGTTTTAGTCATGTATGGCGGCAGTGCAGTCGAACATGCGCCAGTGCGAGAAATCTTCTATGCACCGCAGATGCCTTACACCTGGGGCTTGCTAGCTTCGATTCCGCAGATTTCCGAAAAGAAGGAACAGCTCGATCCAATTCCAGGATCCCCACCATCGCTGCTTAATTTGCCTAAGGGATGCGTTTTTGCCCCACGTTGCACATTTAAGGATCAAGTACCAGGCGATGCATGTGCTAACCAGTTCCCAGATTTATTGTCAGTTTCGACTGACCATGAGGCACGGTGTCATCTATCTGAATCACAGCGCACTGCAATTCGATCTGAACACAAGATTGGCAGGGTGTAGTCATGACTGAGCCAATTCTGAAAGTTAAAGACCTGCAAAAGCTCTTTCCAATTCAAGGCGGGGGACTATTCAATCGAGTTGTTGGAAATGTTCGTGCTGTTGATGGTTTAAGTCTGGAAGTGTTTCCGGGTGAAACCCTAGGCTTGGTTGGTGAAAGCGGTTGTGGCAAATCAACCGCGGGTCGAGCCATGCTGCGATTGATTGAACCAACTGGTGGAGCTATCGAGTTCAATGGCCAGGACATAACAAATCTAAAGAAGAAGGACTTAGTTCCACTTCGCCGCGAAATGCAAATGATTTTCCAGGATCCGTTTTCATCGCTGAATCCTAGGCACACCATCGGTGACATTATTGGTGCACCATTCAAAGTTCAAGGCGTAAAGCCTGAAGGCGGCATCATGAAAGCCGTACAAGGTCTGATGGATCGGGTTGGACTGAACCCAGAACATTTCAACCGATACCCAAATGAGTTTTCAGGTGGGCAGCGGCAACGAATTGGTATCGCCAGAGCGATAGCGCTCAAGCCAAAGTTGATTGTGTGCGATGAACCGGTATCAGCTCTTGACGTATCGATTCAAGCGCAAGTTCTCAACCTCTTGGATGACATTCAGCAAGAGTTCGGTCTTGCCTACATCTTTATCGCACACGATTTATCGGTCGTTCGTCATATTTCTGATCGAGTTGCAGTTATGTACTTGGGCAAGATTATGGAACAAGCACCGCAAGACGTTCTATATCAATCACCATTGCACCCAT
>JBDLQS010000109.1:0-4343 GCA_039800445.1 Actinomycetota bacterium | reverse complement strand
ACCTTGACCATGTACTGCCAACGTTCGAGCACAACTTGAAGTTCGGTTGCGGCATGGACTACAGAATTTGCCACCAACTCACTTGTCACTGCTAGCGCATGCTCTATATCTATTGAACCTTCGTTGCTTAGGAAAGTCGTTACTTGCTGCCTGGCAACCAGTACTGAGTCAGCCATCGCCGGCATTGTGAATGCGGCAATCGTAGATAAGAAATCCCCAAAATAGATCGCCAAATCCGAGGAACCGGATTCATTGAAGGCGCTCATGATTTTCAGTATGCCCGTTACCAGTGGAGTAAAACCCAGTTATTGGGCTTATTCCATGCCCTTATCGCGACGGCCTGTGGCGCGCTGAGTCTCTCGCTTGGCATCCTTCTCAGCGATTGCCTGACGCTTGTCGTAGTTCTTGCGCCCTCTAGCAACAGCGATTTCGACTTTGGCTTTGCCGTCATTGAAATACAGGCTTAGAGGAACCAAAGTAAGTCCACTTTCCTTTAGCTTGTTTTCAATCTTGCTTATTTCTTGTCGATTCAGCAAAAGTTTTCGTGCCCGGGTTGGAGCGTGGTTAGTCCAAGATCCTTCGTTGTAAACCGGAATGTTGACACCACGCAGCCAGATTTCACCGTTTTCAAATAGAGCGTAACCATCAACCAGACTGGCTCGACCAGCGCGCAAAGATTTAACTTCAGTTCCTACTAGAACCATGCCCGCTTCATAGACGTCTTCGATAGTGAAGTCGTGGCGAGCCTTACGGTTCTGGGCGATGACCTTACGACCGCGCTCTTTTGCCACTTAACTCAACTCATCCCCAACAAGGCACAACGGTACGAGATGCACCAAACCAACCCATTGGATTGTACGGCACACCATTAAGGTGAACTTCAAAGTGTAAATGTGGACCGGTAGAGAATCCGGTTGATCCGATATAGCCAATCACTTGTTGGTTTCCGACTGCTTGCCCCGGTGATACTCCAAATCGTGATTGATGTGCATACATAGTTACCATGCCACCACCATGGTCAATCAGAGTCACGTTGCCATAAGCACGGCTGACGTTTGTTGACAGTACTACGCCTGATGCAGCAGCAAGAATTGGTGTGCCACTAGGTGCGCCACTGTCCACACCAGTGTGGCAAGACTTGTACTTGTAAACCGGATGAACTCTCCAGCCCACTCCACCACCAGCTGCCCGGCCTGGCAATGGCCAGGAAAGTGGGCCAGTTGCTTGTGGATCCACTGGACCCTGACTTCCGGCCGACTTAGAAAGTGCAGCAATCCGGATTTGCTCTGCTCGAAGTTCGTTGTACTGCGCTTGAACTTCTGCCTTATCATCTTCAGCAACCTTCAAGGCAGCAGCTTCTTGGTTAACGAGCCTGTCAACTTCTGCTTTTGCTACCGCAGCTACGTCGGCCGCATTTTGAGCATCGATTAGTGCCTGCGATGCAACATCGGCGATTCTTTGCATATCAACACGAATGGATTCAGCTTCTGCAGCATCCGCAGCTAATTGCTCTTTTGCAATTAGCAAGTCTTCAAGACTTTTTGCAGTGGATAGCGAAACTGCCTTGATGTTTTGCAATCTGACCGTCAAGTCAGATGGTGAAGTTGATTCAAGAATGATTTCCCATTGTGAAGTTGGGCCTTGCTGATAGACCGACCTACCAAATTGGTCAACCTTAATTTGAAGCTGGTTGATCTCTGCTTCCTTGCTGGTTACCTTGGAAAGTGCAGCGGTAAACGCAGCTTTTGCTGCGTCTAGGTCTGCGGCAGCTTGGTTATAAACCGCCGTTGCCTCAGTTTCTCTTGCAGTTGCAAGTGCCATCGCTTCGCGTGCGGCTGGAAGTTTGGCCTGGGCATCCTTGAGTGATTCTGCGGCTTCAAGTACTGCTTTTGAGGCCTTTGTTAATGCCTGCGATGCTTCGGCAACCTGTCTGTCGAGGTCAGTGTTGTTTGCAATGGCCGGAGTCATCAACAGCGAAAGCAATAAGGGAACGGCGAGTAATCCTCGGGTAAACCGCGAGGATTTAAGACGCGTGAGGAAGGCGCGCACAGTGCTCCGTTCAAAGGGGAAGTCCTTTAAGCGTAACGGAAGTGCCCAGAGTTACAGATGTGACTCAGGCCGTGTCGCCCTAGTTTTTCACTGAATATAAGGCTTTTAGCCCTTTAGGTAGCGCCGTAGGGTGACTGAAGCGGCTAAAACAGTGGTTCCTACTCCAACTAGATACAGCATCGGAACGATCGCCAAAACCTCAGTCCAGGTAACAAACGGAATAAACGTAAGATTTGGCGCCAGTCTGGCATCGATCAACCAATACTTTGAGGCAAGGATTCCGGCCGTTGCCAAAGTAGAGCCAATTAGAGAAGCCACTGCGGCTTCCAAAATGAACGGCAGGCGGATTGACATATTGCTGGCACCAACTGAGCGCATGATTGAAGTCTCACGACGTCTCGCAAACGCAGCAACTCTCACGGTATTCATAACCAGTAGCACGGTTACAGTCAGCATGGCGATCGCGATTGCCAGTGCAAAAGATTGCAGTCCCTTGAGAATCTGGAAAAAGCGATCCAATAACTGGCGCTGATCTTGGATGGATTCAACGCCTTGAACCGATTGCAACGCTCCCGCAACCTTTTCAAAGTTCTCTGGGTTGTCTAGTTTCACTCGAAAGGATTCTGGCAACGCATCAGGACTTATGTTGGCCAAAATCGCTGAGCCAGCAAACTGCTCCTTGAATTGGGCGTAGGCATCAGCTGATGATTCATAGAAAACTTCTTGAACTGATTCCAGAGTGCCAAGAATAGTTTCAATATTCTTGCGCTGTTCATCAGTTACTGCGCCAGTGCAAGTAAAGGCAACTGAAGTGTTTCCACACAAGAAGATAGAAACTTCGATCTTGTCGTACCAGTAGCCCTTCATGCGGTCTACTTGTGCGCTCAATAACAATGCTGCGCCCACCAAAGAAAGTGATACTGCCACCGAAACAATCAATGCAACCGTCATTGTAAAGTTGCGGCGCAATCCATTGCCCACTTCTTTACTTATAAATGAAAATCTCATGACTACTGCCCCGTGTGCCCATACATTCCGCGTTCTTGGTCGCGGATGATCTTGCCATTTTCCATTTGCACAATACGTTTGCGCATCTGATCAACAATGGCGACATCATGAGTTGCCATAACAATTGTGGTGCCTGTGCGATTGATGCGATCTAGTAACTTCATGATGCCAACGCTTGTCGACGGATCTAGGTTTCCAGTTGGCTCATCAGCCAAAAGCAGTTTTGGCTTATTCACAAAAGCCCTAGCTAGCGCAACTCGCTGCTGTTCACCGCCGGATAATTCGGAAGGTAAGCGGTGCGCTTTTTCTTCTAAACCAACTAAATCAAGTAGCGCAGGGATTCTTTGCTGAATTTCTTTTTTTGATTTGCCAATTACTTCCATGCCGAATGCAACATTGTCGAACACAGTTTTTCCAGGAAGTAACCGGAAGTCTTGAAACACGATTCCCATGGTTCGGCGAAAGGCTGGGACTTTACGATTAGGCAGTTTGGCGACATTGATTCCGTCTACCGTTACCGTGCCCGAGCTTGCCTTTTCTTCTTTTAATAGCAAGCGCAGTAAGGATGACTTTCCAGAACCAGATTGCCCAACAAGGAAAACAAACTCTCCTTGTTCAATGTTTAGATTTATGCCATCGAGAGCTGGAGTATTTGAGTTTTTGTATTGTTTGGAGACGTCATCAAATTTGATCACAGTGAACTCTCCTTAAATGGGCGCGCAAACAATTTCGAAAAGTTGTATGACTTCAGCCTAAATAGCGGGCGGGCAATGCAGGTGCAGGGCGCGCCGAGTCTTGAATTATGAGGGACGAATCACTAATTTGATTGTTCACGACGCCAGCGAATACCAGCTTCGACAAACTGATCGATATCCCCATCGAGCACTGCCGAGGTATTTCCAGTTTCAACTTCAGTTCTGATGTCTTTAACCATTTGGTAAGGATGCAAAACGTAGGAACGCATTTGATTTCCCCACGATCCACTGGTGTCACCCTTGAGTGCATTGATTTTTGCTTGCTCTTCTTGGCGAGTGCGTTCCAAAATCTTCGCTTGCAGAACCGCCATGGCAGTTGCCTTGTTTTGTAGTTGGGAGCGCTCATTTTGACACGACACAACAATTCCAGTTGGGATGTGAGTAAGGCGCACCGCTGAGTCTGTTGTGTTGACACCTTGTCCACCAGGACCAGAGGAGCGATAAACATCAATTCTCAAATCATCATCAGGAATTTCTACCGAATCAGTTTGTTCAACTACCGGAATCACTTCAACTTCGGCAAACGAAGTT
>JBDLQS010000108.1:0-5509 GCA_039800445.1 Actinomycetota bacterium | reverse complement strand
AGCTGCAACCAAAGAAGAGATTCCAACTGAAGTACTGGTAAGTCATGAGCCAGAAAGCGCTAGCAGCTTGGCGGAATTGTTAGGCACGATTAGAGGCGCACAAATCAGCGTTCGGGTTCCTGCTCGAGGCGACAAGAAGATGCTCATGGAAACCGTGGTGATTAATGCGGGACAAGCTTTAGGTCTTCACAAAACCAAACGTTCAACTGATTTGGTAACGCGCAGTAAGGCGTTGGCTGAAATTCAGGAAGCAATTGGATTACCGGATGCACCACTGCGAATCGAATGTATTGACGTCTCGCACATCTCAGGAACAAATGTGGTGGCTTCTTTGGTGGTCTTTGAGGATGGGATACCTAAGAAGAAGGATTATCGGCAGTTCATAATTGAAGATCCACGGGACGATACGGCCTCCATTGCTCAAGTCGTAGCTCGTCGATTTAAGGAGCATGACGAGAAGCGCCCGTATCGACCAAATCTTTTGGTAATTGACGGTGGCCTGCCGCAAGTTAATGCCGCAGCCAAGGCACTCGAGGTGGCAGGCGTAGGCAACATGCACGTCATAGGGCTAGCCAAGCGCATGGAAGAGATCTGGAAACCAGGTGCAACATATCCTGTGATATTGCCTCGCAACAGTGAAGCCCTGTTTATGCTCCAACGAGTGCGTGATGAGGCTCATAGATTTGCCATCACACTGCACCGAAATCGCAGATCTAAGGGAATGGTCGATAGTGTTCTTGACGAAATCCCAGGCCTAGGACCAGTCAAGAAGAAGGCAGTTCTGGCGCACTTTGGGTCTTTGAAGAAAGTTGCTGCTGCAACAGTTGTAGAGCTGGCCGAAGTGCCAGGCATTGGCGCGATTCAAGCTGAACAGATCTGGCAGTTTCTTAACGAGGAAAATGCTGGAGAAGTTGCTGTTAACACCGCAACAGGCGAGATAATTGAATCGTGAGTAAATCCCAAATCGACGTAATCCTGGTCACGGGCATGTCTGGAGCCGGCCGATCAACGGCTACCCGAGCGCTTGAAGATATCGGCTGGTTTGTTGTTGATAACTTGCCACCAACTCTGATGACCAATGTGGTCGATTACGTAGCTCAACGAACCGGCTCCCGAAAGGTGGCTGTGGTTGCAGACGTTAGAGGTGGTCAACTATTTGAAGAGCTTCGTGAGTCGTTAGTTGCAATCAAAGCTGCGGGTCACGACTTGCGAGTCTTATTCCTTGAGGCTGGGGATGAAGCTCTAGTTCGAAGATACGAATCTTCACGCCGCCCACATCCGTTACAACGTGATGACAGCTTGTTGGGAGCAGTCCAGCGTGAACGTAGTTTGTTGAGTGACTTACGCGCGGACTCTGATATTGTGATTGACACCAGCAATTTGAACGTACACGAGTTACGCAGATCGATCGAAGCTTCATTTGGTGATGATGACCATGTTGCACTGCGAGCCACGGTTATGTCATTTGGATTCAAATATGGAATTCCAGTCGACGCTGACTTAGTTGCCGATTTGAGATTCTTGCCAAACCCATATTGGGATCCAAAACTAAAAGATCTAACTGGTTTAGATGCGGCTGTAAACGACTATGTAGTTGCTTCCGATCAAGCTCAAGAATTTTTGACAAAGTATGCCGAGCTTATTGACTTGGTCGAAGATGGGTACTTGCGTGAAGGTAAGCGGTTTGTGACGATTGCCATGGGCTGCACTGGTGGTAAGCATCGAAGCGTTGCTATGGCAGAAAATCTCTCGGCACGCTTGGTTAAATCCGGTGTAGAAGTCAGAGTGGTACATCGCGACTTGGGACGTGAATAAATGCCCAGCGCACCAATGCGCTCCGTTGATGTAGTTGCACTTGGCGGAGGACACGGGTTAGCGGCAAGTTTGCAGGCTTTGCGAAGAGTGACGCCACACTTAACTGCTGTTGTCGGCGTTAGCGATGACGGTGGAAGCAGCGGTAGGTTGCGAGAAGAATTTGGAATCGTGCCACCAGGTGACTTACGGATGGCATTGGCCGCGCTATGTGGTGATGACACTTGGGGTTCTACTTGGGCCAGAGTTTTGCAACACAGATTTTCGTCCAAAGGAGAATTGGACGGTCACTCACTAGGTAACTTATTGATTACTGCGCTTTGGGAAGAGACCGACAATTTGGTTGAAGGTCTTGATTGGGTCGCTCGGTTACTGGACGCCAAAGGCAAGGTGTTACCACTTTGCGTTGAACCGTTAGAAATTTACGCTGATGTGTTGACGGCATCTGGACAATCGGACCAAGTGCGCGGGCAGGTTCAAGTTGCGACGACACCACACAAAATTCAGTCAATCGGTCTTGAGCCCAAAAACCCGCAGGTGTGTGAACAGGCAGTCGCAGCAGTTCGGAATGCTGATTTTGTAGTTCTAGGTCCAGGTTCCTGGTACACCAGCGTGCTGACTCACTTCCAAGTTCCCCAGATGTCACAGGCTTTACATGAAACCACGGCTACTCGAGTATTGGTGATCAATTTAAGGCCACAATCTGGCGAGACTGAGGGCTACTCAGCGGCCAGCTATCTTGAGGTGCTTGCCAAGAGCTATCCAGACTTCAAAGTTGATGTAGTGCTTGCAGATGTCAATCATGTTGGACTAAATCAGGAACAGATTGCAGATCCGCTTCAAGAATTGGCAACGGCATCTGGGGCAAGGTTGGTTTTAGCCCCGTTGGCTAAGGCAGATGGACCATCGGATCAGCACGACCCGACACTATTAGCCTCGGCGTTCAGTTCAATATTCACTCATGGCAGGATTAGCCCATGGCAATGACAGCAGCAGTAAAGGACGAACTCAGTCGTCTACCCGTAACCAAGAAATGCTGTCGCAAGGCCGAAGTATCCGCACTGCTTCGATTTGCTGGAGGCTTACATATCGTCAGCGGCAAAATCGTAGTTGAAGCCGAACTTGATACGGGTCAGGCGGCACGCAGATTACGGCGTGACCTTGCTGAAATCTTTGGACATGAAAGTGAAGTCTCGGTACTTTCGGGTGCAGGAATTCGCAAGGGAAGTCGCTACCTGGTTCGTGTTGCTAATGAAGGTGAACACCTGGCGAAGCAGGTTGGTTTAGTTGATGGTGGTGGCCGACCAATTCGTGGCTTGCCACCGCATATAGTTTCAGCCAGCTTGTGCGACGCGGAAGCAGCCTGGCGTGGTGCTTTCTTGGCTCACGGATCTCTCACCGAACCCGGTCGATCCTCATCTTTAGAAATAACTTGCCCAGGTCCAGAAGCTGCCCTCGCGTTAGTTGGTAGCGCACGTCGTTTGGGAATCGCAGCGAAGGCTCGTGAAGTGCGCGGTGTTGATCGAGTTGTAATTCGTGATGGTGACGCAATCGGAGCGTTGCTAACGCGTGTTGGTGCGCATGAATCTGTTCTTGCTTGGGAAGAGCGAAGAATGCGACGCGAAGTGCGAGCAACAGCTAATCGTCTCGCCAATTTTGATGATGCGAATCTTCGTAGGTCAGCAAGAGCTGCCGTCGCAGCAGGTGCCAGAGCAGCAAGAGCGATCGAGATTCTGGGCGATGAAATTCCGACCCATCTTCTTGAAGCCGGTCAACTTCGAGTTACTCATCAGCAGGCAAGCCTGGAAGAACTGGGTGCACTTGCCGACCCACCAATGACGAAGGATGCCATCGCAGGCAGAATTCGTCGCTTGTTAGCAATGGCAGATAAACGGGCCTCAGACTTGGGCATCCCTAACACTGAGGCTGGCCTAACGGCTGATATGCTCGAGCAGTAGCAATTTGGCGCATCTAAGGATGCAGTTTGGCTCAGTTTTAGGAGTAAACAAATGACCGTTCGCGTTGGAATTAACGGATTTGGCCGCATTGGTCGTAACTACTTCCGAGCAATTGCGGCAACCGGGGCTGACATCGAAATCGTCGGTATCAATGACTTAACTGACAACAAGACTCTTGCTCACCTTTTGAAGTATGACTCAATTCTTGGTCGCCTTGGCAAAGAAGTCACCTACACCGACAACTCAATCGTTGTAGACGGCAAGACAATCACCGTGACTTCGGAACGGGATCCGGGAGCTTTGCCCTGGGGAGACCTTGGCGCCGACATAGTGATCGAATCAACTGGACATTTCACAGATGCTACGAAAGCAGCAGCCCACATCGCTGCTGGTGCGAAGAAGGTAATCATCTCTGCGCCTGCTAGCAATGAAGATGTAACTATCGTCATGGGTGTAAATCATGATTCGTATGACCCGGCAAAGCATCACGTGATTTCCAACGCTTCCTGCACAACTAACTGCTTAGCTCCAATGGCAAAAGCAATCCATGATGCCTTCGGCATTGATCACGGCATGATGACGACCATCCACGCTTACACAAATGATCAGGTAATCCTAGATTTCCCGCATCCTGATCTTCGTCGTTCCCGCGCCGCTGCTACAAACTTGATACCGACCACCACAGGAGCTGCGAAGGCTATTGGATTAGTTATGCCAGAACTCAAGGGCAAGCTGGATGGTTACGCGATGCGAGTACCAGTCCCAACTGGTTCCGCGACAGATTTAACGGCAGTGCTAAAGAAGTCTGTCACCAAAGAAGAAGTTAATGCGGTTGTTAAAGCTGCAGCCGAAGGCGCGCTTAAGGGCTACTTAAGTTACACCGAGGATCCAATTGTTTCTTCCGATATCGTGACCGATCCTGCCTCATGTATCTTCGACGCTTCGCTAACAAATGCCATGGGAAGCACCATCAAGGTTGTCGGCTGGTATGACAATGAGTGGGGTTACTCAAACCGCCTGGTAGACATCACGAAGTTTGTCGGATCAAAACTCTGATTTTATGATTCGTGGCATTAACGACCTTGAGGTTTCAGGAAAAGTAGTTTTTGTAAGGTGCGACTTAAACGTGCCGATCGAAGACGGGCAGATCACTGACGACGGTCGGATTCGGGCAAGTTTGCCAACGCTCAAGAACTTGCTAGACCGAGGTGCCAAGGTAGTAGTGCTAGCTCATCTTGGTCGCCCAAAGGGTAAGCCAGAGGCAAAGTATTCACTGGCACCTGCTGCTACTCGACTCAGTGAACTTCTTGAAATGTCAGTGCCCTTGGCCGACGATGTGGCTGGGCCCAGCGCACAAGCTGTAGTCGCTTCGCTTAATGATGGCCAAATCGCAATGTTGGAAAATGTCAGATTTGATGAGCGCGAAACTGGGGAAGCCAGCGCACGTCAGGAGCTGGCAAAGTTTTGGGCAAAGCTAGGCGACCTTTATGTAAGTGACGGCTTTGGTGTAGTTCATCGCGAGCAAGCGTCGGTAACAGACTTAGCGAATGAGCTTCCACATGCTGCTGGCTTGCTAGTTAAGGCAGAAGCAGACGTGTTTGCAAAAGTGCTAAGTAACCCAGAACGCCCTTACGCCGTAGTTCTTGGCGGATCTAAAGTCAGCGACAAGCTCAAAGTGATCGACAACTTGATTTCAAATGTTGATCGACTTCTAATTGGTGGCGGCATGTGCTTTACAT
>JBDLQS010000107.1:0-3219 GCA_039800445.1 Actinomycetota bacterium | reverse complement strand
GGTCGTACTCTAAATGACGCATTCATTATTTTGGATGAAGCGCAGAATACTTCAGCTGAGCAAATGAAAATGTTTTTGACCAGACTTGGATTTGGATCCACGATGGTTATTACTGGTGACGTCACTCAAATTGACTTACCAACTGGCACCGCAAGTGGCTTACGAGTCGTTCGCGATATCTTGACTGATGTCGATGATGTTGCTTTTTGTGAACTTACCTCAACCGATGTGGTTCGACACAAATTGGTTGGCCAAATTGTTGATGCTTATGGTCGATATGATGAAAAGCGCGCTTCCCAAGAGCAGCGCACAGATCGTAGGAACTCTTAAACATGTCTATTGACGTTAATAACGAATCTGACTTTGAAGTAAACGAACTAGAAATTTCCTCGCAAGCCCAGTTCGTACTTCGCAGTTTGCACATTAATCCAGCTGCAGAATTATCAGTGCTGTTGGTAGATGAAGTTGCCATGACTACATTGCATGAAAAGTTTATGGATGAACCAGGCCCAACAGACGTTTTGAGTTTTCCAATGGACGAACTTCGCGCCGGGACCCCAGATCGAGTAAGTGAAGAGGGTGTTCTTGGAGACGTTGTGCTTTGTCCAGCAGTAGCAGCTCGTCAGGGTGAACAAGCTGGTCACAGCATGGAAGTTGAATTGCGGCTTTTGTTGACGCATGGAATTTTGCATCTGCTTGGTCATGATCATGCTGAACCGGAAGAACACAAAGTTATGTTTGGATTGCAGGCTCAGTTGCTTGCACAGTGGGAAGGTGAGCGAAATGCTCGAGGCCTAGCATGAGTCAAAATACACTTTTTCTAGTTTTGGCCTCGTTCATGGTTTTGTCTGCGGCAATCTTCGTGGCAACTGAAACTGCCTTGACTCGCGTCAGCAAAGCAACAATCGACCAACTTCGCAAAGATGGCAGCAAACCGGCTGCGCGCCTGAGCAAGCTTTTGGACGATCGCGCTAAGTATGTGAATTCACTTATGTTTGCGCACTTAACTCTGTCGACAATTGCCATCGTCTTAGTCACAACCGTGTCCCTCGATGTTTTCGTCGACAACAATTTAGCTCTAGTAACTTCGTCCGCAGTAATGGTATTGGTTGGTTACATCGTGCTGGGCGTAGCTCCACAAACTTTAGGTCGCCAAAGAGCTGACAGAATTGCGCTTGCAACAGTTCGTCTGACGCGAATGATTACCGTAATCTTTGGGCCGCTTTCGCGAATCTTTATTTTGGTTGGAAACGCTATTACGCCTGGCCAAGGCTTTCGGGAAGGCCCGTTCTCTACTCAAGCGGAATTGCGCGAGTTGGTAGATATGGCTGGTGCTGACTCAGTTATCGAAGACGACGAGCGTCAGATGATTCATTCGGTTTTCGAACTTGGCGACACAATCGCCCGTGAAGTAATGGTTCCGCGCACCGAAATGGTGTGGATTGAAACTCATAAAACTTTGCGGCAAGCCATGTCACTTGGGCTGCGCTCTGGCTATTCCCGTATTCCGGTAGTTGGTGAAGGCATTGATGACATCGTTGGTGTTGTCTATGTTAAAGACATTGCGCGCCGAGTATTCGAACACCAAGAGTCCCAAACTACTGAGCGAGTATCTGACTTAATGCGACCTGCATTTATGGTTCCTGATAGTCGTAGTGTTGACGAGTTGTTGCGAGACATGCAAAGCGCGCGAACTCACTTAGCTGTTCTGGTTGATGAGTACGGTGGCACCGCAGGTCTGGTAACTATTGAGGATGTCATTGAAGAAATCGTCGGGGAAATCTCTGATGAACATGATGTTCTAGGTCCCGACATTGAGGAATTAGCCAATGGCGAATACCGAGTTAGCTCAAGACTTCACATTGATGATCTTGCTGAACTCTTGGAGACTGAAATTCCTGACGAGGGAGTAGACACCGTTGGTGGTCTAATGGCTAAGCGACTTGGCATTGTTCCAATTCCTGGTGCCACAGTTGACATTGATAGCTGGACATTGACGGCTGAGTCAACTGCTGGGCGTCGTCACCGAATCGATACCGTTGTGATTTCCCGAGATTCATTTACTGCAGAACCCGAAGATGAATCAAGTGAGTAACTGGGTTCCGGAAGACGACAAACTTGCAGTGCTTGCCAAAGGTGCTCGCTCGCGAGTTCAGGCCAAGACCGGTGCCGCACTTCGCGACGAGACCGGCAGGACTTACGCCAGCGCCGAAGTTTCAATCGGGGCTCTTAAGTTATCGGCGATAGAAATGGTTGTAGCACAAGCAGTGGCTTCTGGATCGACAGGAATTGAGTCAGTAGTTTTTTCCATGTTGGGTGATTCGAGCGTTTCTGATTCTGATGTTGTATTAGTTAGGGAATTTGCTGGCGCAGGTATTCCAATTCATGCGATCGATGACACCAGCAACCCGGTTGCTACCCGATTAACGTGACTGGTTCAAACCTAGGGTCAGCATTAAGTGTTTCGTCTCCAAAAAATGGCAGACAACTAGCCGTTGTTTCGGTTTTGTTGGCTTGTGTGTTGTTTAGCACCAGTGCAACCGGGCGCGCGTATTTAGATTTTCCAGGTAGCAGCATTTCAGTTGGAGCTTGGCGAGTATTCCTAGGCGGAATCGGTCTAGCTGCTTACGCTGCAATTCGCTATGGCACTTCTGGCTTACGCCGGCTTGTGAAACTACCAGTTGTTTGGGTAATGGCTCTGGCAGTCCTTGCTTATCAAATATCATTTTTCATTGGTGCTGCGCGTATTGGTGTTGCAATGGGAACGCTCGGTGCCCTGGCAACTGCGCCATTTTTTGCTGGAGTTCTAGGTTGGATAGTTGGAACTGGAAAGCCATCGGGAATTTGGGCGATATCGACAGTTATGGGCGTGATTGGTTTAGCGCTAATTACTGGCGTGAGCGAAGTTCGTGACAACCTAGGCTTCTTTGCAGTTTTCATATCTGGCGTTATGTATGCGATCTTCACAGTTTTTGGAGTCAGGCTTACTCGCACACATGATGTGACTGGCGCTGAAGTGCTTGGTGCAGCTTTTGGAATCGGCGCAGTTTTATCACTTCCGATTGTGTTGTTTACAAGTGCTTGGATTAACAGTGCGCTATTAGTTGGATTTGTGCTCTACATTGGGCTGGCAACAACAGCTCTTGGATACATTTTGTTTGGAAACGGCTTAACTCATTTAAGTCCTGGAACTGTTTCAACCCTGACATTGGCTGAACC
>JBDLQS010000106.1:0-2807 GCA_039800445.1 Actinomycetota bacterium | reverse complement strand
CTTTTGGTATCGCCAGTGATTTTCGAACTGAGTTATTCCCAGGTTCGGCTCGACTGTTTGAATTGGCTGATCGGATTCAAGTCTTACAAGTTGAAGCACTTTGCTGGTGTGGCCGACGCGGCACACACAATGCGCGAACCCTCGATGGCGTAATGGTGACTGAAGGTGAGCAAGTTGCCGTTGGTGACACTGCTAGTACATCAGGTGTTGTCAGTTACGAAGTTTTGTGCCGGCGCCATCACATGGCAGCCATGCCAATCAATCACTTAAAAGATTAGTTTTTTCGGGAGCGAGAAAGCAGCCCGATTAATCCAGCTCCAGCTGATACGACCGCAACAACGCGATCGATTCGCAGTTCACCATCTTTATCTAGAAAGAATGCACCCGCGGAACCCAGGCTCTTTGCTGCCAAATTAGCCGGCTTCACATACTTCTCGAGTGAGGCAACATTTGACGTGATATTCAGACATGTGGCCTCAATTTCAGCCGCAATCGCGTCAGCACTGCGCTTTTTACCAGTGCGTTTTTTACTATTGCGATGTGTGCCAGCCATTCCCATAGCCTATGAGTGAACGGCAGAATCACAGAATTTCACTTATCAGGGCTTAGGTGACCTAATGTGCATATTTCTTATTTTCGGGTTATCCTTATTGCAAAGAGTTCGCAATAAGGAGTTTTCATGCATATGCCTGATGGGCTGATAAATGCCCCAGTTTCAATCGGTGCAGGTGTTCTAGTGGCTGGCGCCGTAGCTGTCAGTCTCAAGAAGACCAAGGGTTCGCTAGATAGCCAGACTGCCCCAATGGCAGGTCTGGTAGCGGTCTTTATCTTTGCTGCCCAGATGATTAACTTCCCAGTTGCAGCTGGAACTAGTGGTCACTTGATGGGTGGCGCTTTGGCTGCGATCTTGGTTGGTCCGTGGGTTGCCGTGCTTGTGATGACAGTTGTTGTTGGCATTCAGGCACTTGTTTTTGCAGATGGTGGACTATCGGCACTTGGTATCAACATTTTGAATATGGGCATTGTCACAGTAATCGTTGGCACTCTAGTTTTTGCCGGACTAATGAAGTTGCTGCCAAAAACTAAGTCATCCATAGTTGCCGCTTCAGCAATCGCTGCCTTTTTGTCAGTACCGGCATCAGCAGCTGCCTGGGTATTTGAATACGCACTCGGTGGAACTGCCACCTATGAACTTCAAACCGTTTTCATCTCAGTAGTTGGAGTACATCTGTTGATTGGTATCGGTGAAGCAATCATTACTGCACTAACTATCGCGGCAATTCTGGCTACTCGCGCTGACTTGGTAGAAGGTGCACGCAAGTTCTTACCTAAACAAAAACTAGTTATCAGAGATTCAGTGGTGGCTTAACATGTCAAGTAAAAAACTACTGGTGGTTGGACTTCTTGTTTCCATCGTCATCGCAGGCTTTCTAAGTTTCTATGCTTCCAGTCAGCCTGATGGTTTAGAAAAAGTCACTGCAGATCAAGGTCTTGATGTAAATGCAGTTGACTCAGCGAACTCTGACTCTGCTTTGGCTGACTACGGTGTGGCAGGCGTTGAGAACGAAAGAGCTTCGGCATTTCTTGGTGGCTTGATTGGGGTAGCAATCACTGGTCTTGCAGGAGCTGGACTTTACTTTTGGCTCAGAGATCCAAATACCGTCGAAACCAAGTGAAGCTTTCTCCCGAGCGAGTAATCCTCGACACCAATAATGCGCATGAACATGGGCATGGAGTTGGTGACCACCTTTACGTGCATCGACATTCGTTCGTGCATGATTTACCTGCACAAGTAAAGACTGTTGCCGCAATTGTCTTTATCTTTATGGTGGTATTAACTCCAGTCCGCGCGGTTGGAGCTTTTGCTATCTATCTTGGCCTGGTGTTTGTAGTTGTAAAGATCGCCGATATTCCTTTTCCGCTAGTGCTCAAAAGAATGCTCATTGAAATTCCGTTTGTGATTTTTGCAGTTTTGATGCCATTTTTTGGTCCAGAGCCACGAGTTGAATTCTTGGGATTGTCTCTCTCGCAAGAGGGACTATGGGCGGCGTTTGGAATTTTGGCAAAGGGAACTATTGGGGTTGCCACCTCGATAACTTTGGCCGCAACAACCAGGGCGCGAGATTTATTGCAAGGCTTGGAAAAGATCGGTGTTCCAGATCTTTTAGTTCAGATTGCGTCATTTATGCTTCGCTATTCAGCAGTTGTTACCGACGATCTTTCCAGAATGAAAGTCGCTCGCGAGTCTCGAGGTTTTTCAGCTTCTGGAATAAAGCATTGGAAGGTTTTAGCAAACTCTGCTGGCGCACTATTTATTCGTTCGTATGAACGTGGTGAACGTGTTCACTTAGCAATGCTTTCGCGTGGTTACAACGGAACAATCATTGATCTTTATCAACCAACGGTTACAACTAGAGATTGGTGGACAGCTATGGCTCTGCCAATAATTGCTGCATCAATTATGGTTGTAGCGTGGATAACGCTTTGAACACTTCTCCCAGCCTTGATGTAGCAGGCTTGGCATATGCCTATCCGGATGGAAATCAAGCACTCTATGGCGTAAACCTGCAGATCCAACGGGGTGAGCGCGTTGCGCTTCTGGGTCCAAATGGTGCCGGTAAAACCACGCTTGTGATGCACCTAAATGGCATCCTTGCTGCTGGCCTTGGCACGGTTCATGTTGGTGGACTAGCTGTGGACACCGAGGATAAGGATGCAGTTCGCGAAATTCGCAGACGTGTTGGCATAGTTTTTCAAGATCCAGATGACCAACTATTCATGCCAACCGTTCGAGAAGACGTAGCCTT
>JBDLQS010000105.1:0-8283 GCA_039800445.1 Actinomycetota bacterium | reverse complement strand
ATCGGTTACCTAATCGGTTTAGCTCGCAAGGAAAAGGATGAGGCAATCAAGGATCTAGTTAGCTAGATAAATCAAAAAAGGAATGGGCTGCCGGTAGCGGTAGCCCATTCTTTTTGTCACTCAATTTGGGAATTGGCTCGCGCCTAAGGCATTTATAGCCATTTGCTGAATACCTTAAATATGTGACCGGCGTTGTGCATCCAGTTGGACCAGAAGAACCAGTGGTGTATTGGCGACGACGTTTGGTGCTTGCCCTGGCCGCCTTAGTCACGTTAATCGTCCTGATCCGCAGTTTTACGGGAGGCGAGGACCCAGTTCCAGCCGCTGCTTTAACTGCGCCAAGTGCCAAAGCCGTAGCTGCTACACCATTACCAAGCGGCGCAATCGTGTCACCAACTCCAGCGATTTTGCAGCCAACCGCGCAGCCAACAGTTCCGGCAGTTGTCGACGGTGAGTGCTCTGATGCCGACACTTCGATCAAAGTTGAAATAGATCGTGAGACAACTGCAGTTGGTGAAGGCCTTCATGTAAACATGGTGGTCAAAAATATTTCAGCTTCTACCTGCAAGCGTGATGTTGGTAGCGGCGCAAATGAGATAACAGTGATATCAGGTCCAGCTTTGATTTGGTCAACTGATCATTGCAATCCAAATACCGACAAGGACTTAGTTGAACTGGCTCCTGGTCAGGAATGGAATGTAAAAGTCGTCTGGATTGGTAAGCAAACTGCAACTGGATGCAAAGTTACAAACATGGCTGATCCAGGTGCCTATTGGGCCCATGGTCGAAACGGCAGTTTGAATAGTGCTGGCGCCAAGTTTGTAGTTCAGTAAGACTCTGCAGAGTGCCTAAACGTAGCGCTCAAGCAAACTTGCCTCGGCAACTCGCGATAAGTTTTCCCGAATCGCCCGAGCGCGGGTTTCACCAACACCTTCAACATCGCGAAGTTCTTCAGCAGATGCTGACAATAAGTGTTGCAGGCTACCAAAGTGCTGGATCAAATTTTCAAAAATCTGTTCTGGAAGTCTTGGCACCTTAGCAAGCAATCGGAAACCTCTTGGATGCACAGTGTTATCGAGCGATTCGGTATCACTTGGCAGTCCAATAATTTGGGCGATATTTGAAACGTCCAAAAGGGAAGCCGCATCCAGCTCGGAAATCCCATCCAAAATTCCGTCGGCTTTATTGGCTTTTCTGCCGCCTGTAGGCATGTAGTCACGAATTATGAAACCAAGGTCAGCTGCGGTGCCAGCAACTAATTCCTCAAGTTGCAATGAGAGTAAACGACCATCAGTTCCAAGTTCAACAACGTATGCGGAGATTTCACTTGAGATGCGGCGAACCATTTCATGACGCTGCACAACAGTGGCAACATCGCGAGTTGTAACTAAATCCTCAATTTCCATTGTGGAAAGTGAGCCGGCCACTTCATCCAAACGAGCGCGGTATCGCTCGAGTGTTGCTAGCGCTTGATTGGCTTTGGAAAGAATTGTTGCGGAATCTTCTAGGACATAACGTCGACCATCAAGATAAAGTGCGATGATCCGCATCGACTTACTGACGCTAATGACTGGCAAATTCGATTGCCGTGAGACGCGATCAGCAGTGCGATGGCGAGTACCTTGCTCATTAGTTGGAATTGAAGGATCAGGTAGCAATTGAACGGCAGCCGAGATAATTCGTGTGGCATCACGATCGCAAATAACTGCGCCGTCCATTTTGGCTAATTCGCGAAGTCGAGTCGCAGTGAATTCAATGTTTACATCGAATCCACCACTGCTGATTGCGTTTATGGTTTTGTCTTGGCCCAGCACGATCAGGGCGCCAGTGTTGCCACGAAGAATTCGTTCGAGGCCATCACGCAGTTCAGTGCCTGGAGCAACTTGTGCCAAAACAGATCTTAATAATTCAGCAGAGTTCACTTGCTCTTTGGTTGCCACGAGGGTTCTTTCTCACTGGAGTTGTGATTGAGTCTACGACCGAATCCAAGAAATTTGCAGGATTGGCAAAGAATTTAGATGGCGTTAACCGCATCGGCGAGTGAGCCGACCTCGATTAAGCGAAGGCCTTTAATTCCTGATGGTAAGTGGGTGCCTTTTGGCACCAGCGCAGTTTTGAACCCGATTCGGGCAGCCTCACTCAAGCGCTGATTCATGCCGGGGACTGGTCGAACGTCACCGCTAAGTGCAACTTCGCCAATGGCAACCAGGTCAATTGGCAAAGCCGCGTCGCGGGCTGCTGATGTTATGGCTAAACACATTGCCAAGTCCGCACCTGGATCGGATATCTTGGCTCCAGCAACTGTGGCTAGATAGACATCCTTATCCCAGAGCTTTAGCCGAGCTGCCCGCTCAGTCACAGCAATCAGCATGGCGGCCCGAGCGTTATCAAATCCGGTAGTCCGACGCATCGGATTGTTTCCAGGACTCGTTGTAGTCAGGGCCTGAACTTCGACTAGTAAGGCTCGGCGACCTTCGAGTGTGATGGCAATGCAAGTTCCTGGAATGGCTTGATCTCGTTGGGATCTAAACAGCGCAGAGGGATCTGTGACTTGACGCAAACCATCGTCAGCTTGCTCGAAGCAAGCAACTTCATCGGCAGGTCCATAGCGATTCTTATTAGCGCGCAGTAATCGAAGTGGAGTCCCACGGTCGCCTTCGAAGGTTAAAACAGTATCGACTAAGTGCTCGAGTGAGCGAGGACCAGCAACTGAGTTATCGCGCGTGGACTGACCAATTAATAACAGTGGCATCCGGCGACCTTTGGCTGCCCGAGTTAAGACTTGGGTGACTTCATGCACTTGGGCAACGCCACCTGCGCGACCATCTAACTCGGCCGATGCAATAGTTTGCACACTGTCCACGATCAACAAGTCTGGATCGACATCTTCGACGTGTCCTAGCAACACAGCTAAATCAGTTTCATCAGCTACCAGCAACGTGTCAGCGTTGACTCCGATTCGTCTGGCTCGGATTCCGATTTGCTCAGCCGACTC
Source organism: Actinomycetota bacterium (assembly GCA_039800445.1). GTDB lineage: Bacteria > Actinomycetota > Actinomycetes > S36-B12 > UBA5976 > UBA5976. The sequence goes on along the minus strand of JBDLQS010000105.1, from coordinate 5,288 downwards.
TTCGCCAGAGATGTATAAAACTTTTCGAGGCTTTCCAGATGCGCGAGCAAACTTATCGGCAGCTTCCAAAAGTAATGTGGATTTTCCAACACCAGGTTCACCAGCCAGCAAGACGCATTGGCCTGCGACTAGTCCGCCACCGAGGACCCGATCAAATTCTTCGATACCAGTTGAAGTGCGTTCAACTTCGCCAAGTGGAATGTCCTTGACGGCACGTGCAGGTTTGCCCGGAGCAACACCTGCTGTTGAGGTGCGAAGTCCCGCGCTGCTGGCAGCAACTGAAGATTCAGTAACCGAACTCCAAGCTTGGCATTCGGGACAGCGCCCAACCCATTTATGGCCAGTCCACCCACACTCGGTGCACTTGTAAGTTGCGCGAACTGCTTTGGCCATGACCTTAGGTTACGCGCCCACACCGACAAGCGAATCTTTTGGTGTGCCTTAGCTGAACTAAAGCCCCTGTGAATAAAACTTAGGATTTGGGTGTTGCTGGATGGATCGCAAGGTACTTGATTGCTCGGGTGTTATCGGAAGCCTTTGCTGCTGCAATCATTTCTTCGCGCGCCAGGCAATGCTCTGCCAAAATCTTGTAAGCCTTCTTGCCCATCAACGCAGTTAGCTCTGGTTCGTAGGACTGATATACCGCGCGAGCTCCAACATGAGCCTCGGTTGCAGTTGTGCAGTACCAATCCAAATCTTCGCCGCCAGGACCCCAGCCACGTCGGTTGTACTCCTCAATTCCAATGACGATGATGTCCACATCATCTGGTCGCTTTACTTCTTCAAACGTGCGACGGATTGGAAGTTCCCAACAAACCTGTGGTTTTGTCACCAATGGATTTACGCCAAGTTGACCGGCGAGAATGTGAAGCGAGCAACCATCGCCACCTTCGAAATCGTTGCGATTGTGAAAGATACAGGCTCCGTTGTAAGCGCGAGTTTTCTTTGAGCCATCATCATCTTTTTCAAACATGCCATTCTCATGACCCTCAGCGTAGTTTTGCCAAATATCGGGAGTCAGCATGGCGGCGTGCTTCTTGGTGTTTTTTAAATCTTCTTTATCCGCGATGTGAGCGCCGAGGTTACAGCAACCGACATCTGGATTTTCTTTATCGATTCCTTTACAGCCATTTCCCCAGATGCAAGTCCAGCGACTTGTTAGCCAGGTCAGATCGCATCGGTACAAATTTGTGTCATCCTCGGGATCTACAAACTCGACCCAGGCACGAGGGAAATCTTGATTCTTTTCAACCACGGATAAATCCTAATGCGTATGTGAGTGCTTACCTACCCAGCACCTACTCCACTAGTACTGTTTCAAGTATGCGAATGGGAGTGTTAGACGTTGGTTCAAACACTGTTCACCTATTGATAGTCGATGCTCATGCGGGAGCCGCTCCAATTCCGGCAATGTCCCAGAAGTATGAACTGCGACTAGCAGAGCAGCTGAAGAATGATGGTGACTTAAAGAAGTCTTCCGTAAAGTCCTTGATAGAAGTGCTGCAAGAGTGCAATCAATTCATTAAAGAGCATGATTGTGATGAGCTACTTGCTTTCGCCACCTCAGCAATCCGAGATTCCAAGAACTCAGATGCCGTCCTTGAGAAGATAAAAACTGAAACTGGGATAGATCTCCAAGTACTTGATGGTGAGCATGAGGCGATTTTGACTTTTCTGGCAGTAAGGCGCTGGTTTGGTTGGTCTTCTGGCCGACTTCTGGTCGCTGACATCGGTGGTGGCTCTTTTGAAGTTGCCATTGGAACCGACGAACATCCAGAGTTGGCTATGTCCACACCGCTAGGGGCTGGACGCCTAACCCGCGACTTCTTCACAGCCGAAATTCCAAGTACTGATGAAGTTAAGGCACTTCGAAAGTATGTAAAGAACACCTTCGAAGCTGAGCTGGCTCACTTGCGAGATGGCAAATTTGATCACGCAGTTGCTACTAGTAAAACCTTTAAGCAACTAGCTCGACTTGGTGGCGCTGCACCATCGAGTGAAGGTCAGCGAGTACAACGCGAACTGTCGCTCGAAGCACTCAATAAATGGGTGCCAAAGATCGCTGATATGAGTTATGCCGAGCGAGCTCAGTTGCCAGGTATATCGGTGGGTAGAGCCGATCAGTTACTGGCTGGTGCGATCGTGGCGCAAGAAGCCATGGAATTTTTGAAGTTAGACACCTTGGAGATCTGCCCATGGGCGCTGCGAGAAGGCATCATCCTGCGTCGCTTGGACTGGTTCCCTGACGATGCCGACTAGCCCAATAACCGCGTAAAGTAAAGGCTAGATCCATTACTTGGGTCGCCATAGGTGGGAGAGCCATGCTTCGCGAGTTATTAGTTTCCGCATCACGCAGTGAAAAGTTGGAACATCTTGTTTCAACATCACCATTGAGCCGTGGTGTGGTAAACCGATTTGTGGCAGGCACCACGACAGCTGATGTAGTTGCGACTGTTCAGAATCTGCATGATCTAGGGCTGCTGGCAACGGTTGACCGGCTCGGTGAAGACACCTTGGATCGCGCAGCAGCAGACACGACAGTTGCTGATTATAAAGATGTGCTTCGCGCATTATCTGCTGCCGGACTTTCCGATAGCGCTGAAGTCTCCGTCAAGTTATCCGCAGTGGGTCAAGCCCTCGGAGATAGCGGCGAAAGTATCGCGCTAGAAAATGCACTTGAGATTTGCTCAATCGCAAAGCAAGTTGGCACCACAGTTACTTTCGATATGGAAGACCACACAACAATTGATTCAACGCTGCGGATCTTGACTGAAGTTCGCAAAGAGTTTCCAACGACTGGTGGCGTACTGCAAGCCCAATTACTTCGAACCGAAGATGACGTAGCTGCATACTCTTACAACGACTCCCGGATTCGACTTTGCAAGGGCGCATATGCTGAAGCGGCCGATGTTGCTTTCGTCGATCGTGGTGAAATTGATAAAGCGTACGTCCGCAGCATGCGCACCCTGATCGAGTCAGATGCTTACCCAATGCTTGCAACGCACGATCCTCGCCTAATCCAAATTGGTCAGGCGCTGGCACTTCGTACTGGCCGAGGCAAAGATACGTTTGAATTCCAGATGCTGCTTGGTGTGCGCCCAGACGAGCAAGTGCGCTTGGCCGAACTCGGGCACAAAGTTCGGGTTTACGTGCCTTATGGCGATCAGTGGTACCCATACTTAATGCGTCGGATGGCTGAAAAGCCTTCAAACTTGTCACTGTTCTTGCGCTCATTGGTTTCCAAAGGTTAGGACTGCACTATGACCACCGCCATCATCGGGGCTGGCGTAATGGGGGAGACTCTGTTAGCTGGACTCTTAAGAGCTGGAGTGCCAAAATCCGAGCTTTTGATTGCTGATCGTCGAATTGAAAGATCAGCTGAAGTTACCAAAGCGCACGGCGTAGTTAATGGAACCAATCAAGAGGTTTCCGCTAAAGCAGACACCGTTGTTTTAGTAGTAAAGCCGCAAGATATGTCGATAGTTTTGGGTGAAATCAAGGACTCGTTGAGGCCAGGAACTTTGGTTGTCTCACTTGCGGCTGGTATCACCACTGGCTTCATGGAAGATTTACTCCCAGCCAAAACACCAGTGATTCGCGTTATGCCAAACACTCCAGCTTTGGTTGATCAAGGCATGGCTGCAATTAGTTCAGGCACGAACAGTACCGAAGAGCACTTAGTAACAGTTGAAACTTTGCTACGAAGTGTCGGTCAAGTGGTCAGAGTTCCTGAGAAGTACCAGGACGCGGTAACTGCAATTTCAGGTTCTGGTCCGGCTTACATCTTTTACGTTGTGGAGGCCATGATAGAGGGCGGGGTAATGCTTGGTCTGCCGCGCGATGTAGCCAACGAGTTGGTCTTGCAAACCGTCTATGGCGCAGCAACCATGCTTCGGGAAACTAACGAACATCCAACAGTTTTGCGCGAACAAGTTACTTCGCCTGGTGGCACTACGGTTGCCGCATTGCGACAGTTTGATGACTTTAAAGTCCGCGCTGCGTTTTTGAGTGCGATGGAAGCAGCAAGAGATAGGTCGAGAGAGCTAGGGCAACAATAAATTACACACGTGTAATTCAATTTACTTTCTGAACCGACTTTCACTTGAGTCCCATTCGCCACTAATGTAAGCATCTACGAATGAGTGTGAAGTTCAGCCCGGAGGGGAAGCCGGTGCTTAGCCCACACAGAATGGTTTCGGTGACCTATGGGTGCATCAAATGAACGTCCGCTCGGAGAAGTTCGCTTCTTGACAGTTGCTGAAGTTGCAACTGCAATGCGTGTTTCAAAAATGACTGTTTATCGCCTCGTGCATAACGGTGAACTACCAGCAGTTCAGGTTGGAAGATCATTTCGAATTCCAGAACAAGCTGTTCATACCTACCTACAAGAATCATTTGTAGAAGCAGGCTAATAAGTTGGCGATCTGGAGCAATCCAGTCCTAACGCAAGTTCACTAAAGCAAGCACGTAGACTCAGTTAAACAACATAAGTAAAGGTGGTCCAAATGGGCTCGGTGATCAAGAAGCGCCGCAAGCGCATGGCCAAGAAAAAGCATCGCAAAATGCTTAAGAAGACGCGTTCACAGCGTCGCAATAAGGGTAAGTAAACCCTTACAAAAACTTCAGGCGCGGGAGCGTCGGGTGGCAGCAATTGCTATCCCGGCACCCGCGCCTACTAATGCAATGGCTGTTGCACCCGCAGGTACGCCATAACGCTTAACCAACCGCTGTCTGCGGAAATCATGAACCGGCCAGGCATTTTCGATGGCATGGCTTCGTAACGACGAATCTGGATTGATTGCAGTTGGATTCCCAACGCTTTCCAAAAGTGGAATGTCATTGCTGGAATCTGAATAAGCAAAACTGTGTAACAGGTCCAATCCGTGCTCGTGAGCAAGCTTGGCAACGGCAATTGCTTTTTGCTCGCCATGCATCGGAGGACTCTTTAGTCGGCCGGTGTAGACGCCATTTTCGACTTCACTCACAGTTGCTATCGCACCACTCAAACCAAGTTTGCTAGCGATGATGTTTGCCAGTTCAATTGGCGCCGCTGAGACCAGCCAGACCTGGTGTCCAGCTGCTCGATGGGTGTGAGCCAACTGTACAGTTCCGGGCCAAACTTTGTCCGCCATGATTTCGTCGTAAATATCTTCAGACAACCCGATTACGTCTTCGACGGTTCGGCCCGTTACAAAGGAAAGAGCGTTTTCTGTTATGCGCGCCATGTCGGAAAGATTCTCAGAACCGTAAGTTAAAAACTTCCCCTGGGCGATTGCAAAGTTAGCTAA